>JAGLKS010000197.1 GCA_023140905.1 Alphaproteobacteria bacterium
AGAACGCATTTGTACAGGATCATCTTGTTTTTCTTGTGCAACATGTGCACCTCGGAAATTAGAAATATGTGCACCTATGCCTGTTTCTGGGATTTCAATATCCGGCTCCATTGGTTTAGGCGGGATAAACGCATCACCAATCATTGAACCACGCAAAGCAAGCTCACCTTCTTTATCAGAAGAATCTGTAAATTCACTTTGTTCAAACATATCCATAGATGTAAGACCACTAACCGGTTTCTCAGCACGATCAACTAAAGACTGTGTTGTTGGTTGTAACCCTTTCGAAATAGGCGTTGGTGCGGTTAAACCTCTTATCATTTCACGCCCTGTAAGAGCCGCCATCGGCTTTTTTGCCGCAGGAGGGGTAGGTATAACCTTATCTGTTGGTTGAGCAAACTGTGTCGTAGAAGGCGTGTTGTTAGGAACAGAACGCTCTACACTACTACTAATAGAAGTATCTGCTGGTTTAACTGAGCCAAAAGTTTGTCCCGTCTTTCCACCGAAAACAGAACCTTTTGCTTCTTTTTCAATTCCTGTTGCAACAATAGACACACGCATTGCACCATCCATCGAGTCATCAAAAGTTGCCCCAAATATGATATTAGCACTTGGATCAACTTCATCACGAATACGGTTACAAGCTTCATCTGCTTCGAACAATGTCATATCATAGCCGCCTGTAACATTGATAATAACGCCATTAGCACCTTTCATAGACACATCATCAAGAAGCGGGTTATTAATCGCAGATTCAGCGGCTTCTACAGCGCGTTTATCTCCGGTTGCTTCCCCTGTCCCCATCATGGCTTTGCCCATTTGCATCATAGCTGTTTTGATATCAGCAAAATCAAGATTCACAAGGCCGGGACGAACCATTAAATCTGTCACTCCACGCACACCTGATTGCAACACACCATCAGCCATTTTAAAAGCCTCGGCAAATGTTGTTTTCTCATTTGCAATACGGAACAAATTCTGGTTAGGAATTACGATGAGCGTATCAACATATTGCTGCATCTCTTTAATTCCATCCTCAGCCTGCTCCATACGGTGCACACCTTCAAAATGGAATGGCTTAGTTACAACGCCAACAGTCAAGATACCTTGTTGACGGCATGCTTTAGCAATAACCGGTGCAGCACCTGTTCCTGTGCCACCGCCCATACCAGCCGTAACAAAAGCCATATTCGCACCATCAAGATAACGCAATAACTCTTCCAGACTTTCTTCAGCCGCAGCTTGCCCTATTTCCGGTTTTGAACCGGCGCCAAGACCTCCTGTTACACCGGCACCAAGCTGAACTTTATCGTCAGCTAGTGAATTAGCTAATGCCTGCGCATCTGTATTGCACACAAGAAACTCACACCCGTCAAGATTGGATGAAATCATATTATTAACAGCATTGCCGCCGGCTCCGCCGACACCAATAACCGCAATCTTAGGAGACAGCTGTTGGATTTCTGCTGTAGACTGCATTTTTACATTTATCATAGTTAGAAGAACCCCTGAGGAAATTGGATGTTCAATAGGTAGGACGCTGGAAAATATAACTACAACCGCCAACGCATTAGAATTGTAATATAAATATATATGTTGTGAAAAGGGTTAAACATAAAGCTATCCACCTATTTCCCCATATCTTTCCACAAAACAGACGCTTTGCCTTTCAATTACTTTTTCAAGCACAACACCTAACCCTCACATCTGATTCATTTTTTTGCCAATGCGCAATTACACACACTCTGTGCATTCATAGCACAGCAAAATAATGTGGATAGTTTTGGAAAGACCACTTAACAGAACAAAGACAGTGACTCTATCTTACTGGATCAGATTGTTATGCATGCGTCAAAACATACGATGCTATTGATCTAGGCATCTCGTATGCAAACCTTTTTCGAATTACATATGGAACAAACTACAAGAATGATTTTCACAAAATTTTAGTTAATAATGGAGCTGTAAAATAATAAAAATGTTTGACTTTTTAAGAAAAAAGATACCATAATAAGGTCTTCACTGGAGTTAATAGAAAAATCCGACACTGAAGGAACTAGGGAAAGAACTTATGCACAAACAGCCATACTCAAAAGTGGGAAAACGATAAAAACTGAATTCGTTGTTGAACTTGATTCTCTTGGCGAAAAAAAACTGATAATAATGAAGAACCTGATAGTAATATTGATGAAAAAGAATATACGGGTCCAATCCCAGAGTGCAATGGATAAGTAATTCTAAGACTATTCCGGCTCTCTAGAACTGGAATTGTCCCCGCTTCTTTCACGACCAAAATCGCGCCGTTTTACTGGCTTACTCATGATTTCATTATGACGGTCAATAAAGGCTTGATACTCTTTCCCGCGATTAGCTTTTTGTTCCATAACGCGCTCATGTAACAATGATAAATATTCTTTTTTACTCTCTACGCAGGAGGGTTGCAGAGAGTCTTTATCGAGTGTCCGTTACGATAACTGTAAGAAGAATAACCGGCAAAGACGAATATTTCACCAGTTTTCTCTGATCCAGAGCTTAACGCGCTCAAATACTGATTCAGGGCGGACTTGCGCCACAATTTCAGCAGGCATTTCAGCAACATGCTCCGCCGCATAAGCCAACAATCCGGCGACAGTTGCAAATTCCGGCCCACTTACAGCGTCAGGCAATCCGGTTAAGCGAATAGGTTTACCTATACGAATTTGCTTATCCAGCACATGACCGGCTAAATCACGAATCCCAAGTGTTTGACTAGCCCCCCCTGTTAAAACAACTCTGCGACTGATAATGCGCTCTAAACCACTATCGCAAAGCTTGGCACGTACATGCTCGAAAATTTCCTCAAGGCGCGGCTGTATGATACCGACAAGATAAGAACGGGGCACATAATTGGGTTTGCCATGTTCGCGGTCTTCACCAAGACGCGGAACCTCGATCATTTCACCTTCATCACTCTGAGATGCAACCGCGCATCCATAATGAACTTTCAAGCGCTCCGCATTCTCTTTTGATGTTGTAAGGCCTCGCGCAATATCATTTGTAACATGCTGCCCTCCCATAGGCACCGCATCACAATAGATCATGTACCCACTATGAAAGACTGCAAAAGACGTTACACCAGCACCAATATCAACAACTGTACACCCTAGTTCAATCTCATCATCCACTAACGAAGAAAGGCCTGCCGCATAAGAACTGGCACAAAGAGCGGATATATCCAGATGGCTACGTTCTACACAAGCAGCCATATTGCGCAAAGCTGCCCCGTCACCGGAAACCAGATTTACATCAACTTTAAGCTCTTCAGCATACATGCCACGCGGATCACGAATACCGTTTTGCCCATCCACACGGAAGAAAGTAGGAATAGTATGAATAAGTTCCAGACTCTCATTAGCTTCTTTTTCCTGAGCTTTAGCTAAAGCCCTGCGTACATCATTACCTGTGATATCATGGCCGCCGATATTAACATCTACGCTATGGCCAAATGAACGAACATGTATACCTGAAACGCTAAGAACAATTTCCCGAAGCGGATAACCGCGCATAACTTCCGCAGCCATATTTTCTGCAGCATGAACTGCCTGCCGTATAACATTCTCAGCTAAATCAAGATCAGTTATAACGCCGTTCTTTATCCCTTGAGATGCTTTTTGCCCAACACCGATAATTTCGAATGTCCCGTTATCATCAGCAATACGGCCAATAAAACAGGATGTTTTACTACTGCCCATATCTAATGCAGCAAATAAAGAGCCTTTGGGTCTTATTGTCTTTTCAGTGTTCATTTTTGTCGTTTTATCCGCACTCTTTTGTATGCACTCTTCATTATTTTTATTACCATTTACACAGTTTACACAACAGCTTATTGCGCTGCACAGAACAAGGCATGTGGACAATTACAAAGATAGTAAGGCTTCACCTTATTCCTGCCTTGTAATCCTGAACACGTCCCAAGCTTGTACGCACGATTAATCGATCTTTATACCGTGCATCAATTTCAACTATCGTATTATTGTCTAGAATTTGATTTTGCGCATGACGATTCATTATATGTACCAGCGCACGTTCTGCATTGTGTTCCGGCAATTTTACACGCAAATCACCGGATAAAATTAAATTCCAGCGCCGTCCATCCACAAAAACAGCATGATCTATTTGCTTTTTAAGGTCCGGCTGTGCAACCAACATGGAAAGCAAAGCTTTTGTGTTTCCCGGCGCTTTTACACCTTGAACCATCATAAGTGTCTTAAAATTCTCAACACCGCTTTGTGTAATGACAATGCCTTGATCGTCTATCAAAGATAGAACATCATCATTGAGCCATAATGCTGTAGGGTGACGTTCTTCCAACATAATATAAATCGTATCTGGCAGCCGTCGTTGAATATGAACAGATTTAACCCAGCCTATACGCTCTATTTGTCTTTTTGCTTCACTGGGTACAAATGTGAATATAGGATCTCCTTTACGCACATTGATAATAGCAAGCAATGCGTCAGAATCTGTATAACGCCGACCTTCAACCAATATATTACGTACAGTAAATCCATAATCAGCAGAAAGAGAAATTGCCTGTTGCCGAAGCCAGAGAGATGTTCTGGCCGGACCATCACTCAGAATGTACCAACCAACTCCCCACAAAAACAGTAAAAATATTAGAATAATGACTGATATTTTTTTAAACGTTGCTAGAAAAGCTTCTGACTTATTCGCATTTTTGCGCTTTTGTGTCATGGTGGATTTACGCGCGCCTTTAGGTTTGTCCGGTTTTTTCTTCACAGCCTTACTTTTTAGCCCATCACCTTTAGAACGCATGGTTTTTGTATTTTTACGCTTTACCGCCATAACTTATAGCTTCCCCCTATTTTTCTCAGGGACGTCTGAGTAATCGTGCCTCTTGTGGCACGGGATCATAAGGAAGCGTATGTCTGGCATTCTCGCTTATGGCTTCTTCAATCAACATTGTTAAAAGGTCCGTGAAAAGCACAGGATTATCTTTAGCCGCCTCCCATAAGAAAAAGCCAAAAGACCCCGGACATGGGTTAACTTCATTCATCCAGATTTCACCGGTCTTGGAATTACCAATAAAATCAATACGCGGAATACCTGTTCCATCGAGTACATCAAATAAATGCGTAGACCAACTGCGAATATCACGTTCCATCTCTTCTGGAATATCTGGATTAATATCACGGGTCAGAGATAACATTCCTTCGCTTGGGATTGGAGAATTTTTAACACCACCGGATTTAATGCCGCCTTCTCCGTCATTGCTTGGCACATATTTTTGTTTAAAATCTAAAAGTTCGGTTGTTGTTTTCGGGCGTTCAATAGCTGATATCTTAATTTCTCCATTAATACGGCCAACAGCCACATTATATTCCACCAGATTCTCAACAAAAGGCTCTGCGATTGCGGAATCATCATATTCAAAAATAGCAGGAAGGCAGGCTTTCACTTCTTCTATGCTATTTACTTTGGCCACCCCTATAGAGCTTCCTAAATGCACAGGCTTTAATATGCATGGAAAGCCCAGCGGTTTAAATAATTCTTCCAGAGATTTCTCATCAACCAGATAGCTTCCGTCATCAGGACGGCGAACAACAGTATATGGAAGAACCGGAATATCTAGTGAATGAAGCACAAATTTTGTTGTAACTTTATCCATCAAAATAGCTGAAGCCTTGGTCCGCATACCGGTATAAGGTACATTGGCAAGCTCAAACAAACCCTGAATATTCCCATCTTCACCATAAAGCCCATGAAATATGAGCATAGCAATGTCAAATTCTATTGGTTTAACTGCGCCAAACAACCCTTTCTTTTTAGGCAAAAGTTTACCGCCTCGATCTGCCTTTATATCCAAAGTCACCTCGGTAACGTTTTCCATCCCCTGTGCATCTAAAAGAAAATTATCCCGCTCACGTAAGATATCCCCTGTATACCACGCGCCATCTGGAGCAATGTAAACAGGAATGATATCGAATTTAGAAGTGTCAAAAGCCTGAAGCACCTGAAGCGCAGATATTATACTTATATCATGTTCAGGGGAACGCCCTCCGTAAAATACAGCCACAGTCTTTTTTACGGTTTTATTGTTTTTGGTTTGAGCCATGGATCAATCACCTATAGATTTAATGGTTAATGGGATAGCTTAATTATTAATAGCCAAATCCAGAACTAAATAGTGTGACAGTATTTAATCACGAAACAGCCTCTTATGAAAGGGAAGAAGGGTCAATAAAAGTGCAAAATTTTAATTCTCATAATACCCGGTTTGCTTATAGTTGTATTGGGAAAGAAGATGATCCTGCTCTCCCTGTTGTTATATGGGCGCATGGCTGGGGACATTCGCATAAAAGTTTTAAACATTATCTAGCCGCTTTGGAACAACAAGCCCGTCATATTGCCCTTGATTTCCCCGGTTTTGGAGAATCACCGGAACCACCAGAACACTGGGGTACAATAGAATATGCCGATGCCATAGCATCATGGATAAAAGACAATAACATGCCTCCTGTCCTTTGGATCGGTCATTCTTTTGGCTGCCGCGTAGGAACCCAACTAGCTGCGCACCACCCCGAATGTGTTCGTGAAATGATTTATATTGCAGGAGCCGGACTAAAGCGCCCGCGACCTTTCTATAAACGCCTTTATCTTTTCATACGTATTCGCCTGTTTAAAGCATTGCGACACTATGTGCCTGAAAGTTCTCTCAAGAAAAAATTGGTGGCTATCTTTGGAAGCTCTGATTACAACCAAACATCAGGTATTATGCGTAAAATCCTTGTCCGGATTGTTAATGAAGATCTTGTTGAAGAAGCTAAGAAAATATCCTGCCCTGTTACTCTCATTTACGGAACAGAAGATACAGAAACACCGCCTTCTATTGGCAAAAAATATGCACAGCTTATTAAAAATTCGCAATTACATTTACTTGAAGGACAGGACCATATTTCAGTTCTGCAAAATGGACGCCATCGCATTATAAAAATCATTAGTGATACTATAAATGATCTTTAGTTTTTCACTGCCACTCTGGAAAAATCAGGAAAAGAGTGTAGTATGACAGTTTCATTTATGAAAGAACCCTTTAAATTATGAGCGCTGAAATTGCTATAGGATTTTTTACCCTGATTGCTTTTCTGGCTTTTGCCGGACGGCGTTTGATGCGCTACTTGCATAATCTGCAACAAGAAGATTACGATAATGGTCGGCTTTTAGGCTGGATATTTCGCTATAAAGTTCTTGATAAACGCATCAGCTTTATTCTTTTTCTTTTGGTTCTGGGTGCTTATTTCAAAGACTTGCCTGTAGTCAGTGTGCATATCGGTTTATTCCTGATTTTTGTAATTGCTTTTTATACCGAGGCAGACCCTCGTAAAGCTGCAAAGAAAGCTTTCGTCCTGACCGCACGAGCAAAGCGAATTCTTGTTGTTTCCCTTCTTTATACAACGCTTATAGTCCTTGCAGGGTTTTATCTGGCACAGCCTGCATTCTGGATTATCCATGTGCAACTTCTACCATTTATCCTGATGCTGGGGAATTTAACGCTTGAACCATATGAAAGGCTTGTCCAGCGTAAATTCTATGATGATGCCCGCGCAAAATTAACGGAACTCAATCCTACAATTATTGCTATTACAGGATCATATGGCAAAACTTCTGTTAAGCACATATTGGGGCATATTTTAAAGAACAGTGCCCCCACTCTGATCACACCAGGCAGTGTCAATACTTTGATGGGCATTACACGCATTATCCGCGAACAGCTAGGAGCCAATCACCGTTACTTTATTGTTGAGATGGGCGCATACGGCCCCGGTTCTATTGAATCTCTGTGCAAACTCACACCTCCCGATTACGGGATTATCAGCTCTATCGGCCACGCACATTATGAGCGTTTCAAGACGCTTGATACTGTGGTGCGTGCAAAATATGAACTTGCCAAAGCTGTACTAGAAAATAATGGAACGATGATCGTTCATGAAAAAACCTTGAAATTTAAATATTCACAAAGCATACGGCATCAGAATATGGACAGCTTTATTGCTTGTGGTGAACCTTTACAGGCCAAATCTCCGCAAAGTGCTCAAGAATATAGTTATCTTACACCTGATGACCTGAATATTTTATCCATTGAGCAAACACCTAAGGGTTTGTGCATACACTTTGAATGGAAGGATGAGAAATACACACTACGTGCTCCGTTATATGGAATTCATCATGGCCACAATATCGCCCTGGCTTTTGCCTGCGCAATGACATTAGGGATAGATGCAAAAGATATCAAAATGGCACTGGCTTCCACACCACAGATTACGCATCGACTTGAAGTGAAACAACAAATCGATGGCTCTATTATCATTGATGATGCCTTTAATTCCAATCCTCCGGGTTTCAGAAGCGCTATGCATGTCTTACGGGTACTGGCTGATGACAGAGCTGGCCGCGCTATTTTAGTTACACCCGGAATTGTTGAGTTGGGAAACAAGCATAATGAAGTTCACCGTACATTAGGTGTATTAGCTGCCGAAGTTTGTGACATTGTCATGGTCGTTTCACCATCACGCATTCCAACCTTCATTGAAGGATTCAAAAGCGTGGATAACAGCAAAACTCTACAACAATTTGAAACCTTCTCTGCAGCAGAAAAATGGCTCATTAAAAACAAACGTGCTAACGATGTTATTCTACTGGAAAATGATTTACCTGATCTATATGAACGTATTTTGAAGATATAGTATAGTAGTTTCACTTTAAGCCGCAACTTCCTTAGATTTAATGCGCTCAATTTCCAACTCTTCAGGCAGAGCATAAGCCCAATGTGTAGAGTCGCCAGCCCCCATGATAATAACAAAGTCCCCTGATTCAGCTGTTTCTGAAATCATCCGGGCTAAATCATCTTTATCCGGCAAAACACATACAGAGGGATGACCATATTTTCTTAAGCCTTCAACAAGGTATTCCTTATTGATACCCTCAATTGGTTCTTCGCTAGCTTCGTAAACATCAGCAACAATCACATGATCTGCATCGCTAAAGCAGCCACAAAATTGTTCATATAAACTTTTCAGACGTGTATAACGGTGAGGCTGCATCACAGCAATCACATGCCCTCCGGTCTGTTCTACAGCATGACGGGCCGTTTTTAAGACAACACCGATTTCTACCGGATGGTGTGCATAATCATCAATAATCGTAATACCATCAATCTCTCCGGTGTTGGTAAAACGACGCTTCACACCGCCGAAATTGTTCAGTGCTTGCTTCATAACATCAAACTTTATTCCCATTTCATTAGCAACACCCAGCGCAGCCAGTGAATTTTGAACATTATGAATACCGAGCATAGAAAGATGTATATCTTTAATCATAATATCCTGACCATCTTTATTGAGCCAACCAGCAAAAAACGCATCAAAAGTGTTTCCAGTCTTATCAAAGCGAACATTTTCTGCCCGAATATCAGCCTTTGGATTAAACCCGTAAGTAATGATTTTTCGATCCTTGACTTGCAACACAAGTTTTTGTACTTCCGGATGATCGATACAAAGAAGTCCATAACCATAAAATGGAAGCCCCAGAATAAATTGGCGATAGGCTTTTTGCACTTCCTCAAAAGATCCGTAATGATCCATATGCTCTGGATCAATGTTAGTCACCACACCTACTGTTGCAGGCAAAGCTGTGAAGCTGCCATCACTTTCATCAGCTTCGACAACCATCCATTGTGATTGACCTAAACGCATATTTGTGCCGTAAGCATTGACAATCCCGCCATTAACCACAGTTGGATCAAGCCCGGCATGGTCCAGCATTTGTCCAACCATCGACGTTGTTGTAGTTTTTCCATGTGTACCGGTCACAGCAACAGAAGTTTTCAAGCGCATAAGCTCAGCCAGCATTTCTGCACGGCGGGCAACTGGAACTTTAGCAACACGCGCCGCTATTAATTCGGGGTTATCATCAGATATAGCTGAAGACACAACAACAGCAGCCGACAGAATTTCATCTTCATTCTTGAGGTTGCTTGCATCATGACCAATATAAACGCGAACACCTAATTCTCTGAGTCGTTTAACATTACCGTTTTCCGCAACATCCGAGCCTTGCACATCATATCCCAAAGAAACAAGCAGCATAGCAATACCACTCATGCCAATGCCGCCAATTCCAATAAAATGTAAAGTTCCAATTTCTGGAGACATCATGCGCATAATATTCAATCCTGTTTATTTATTGTTTATTATTTTTAAACTTAGCTTTGCCAAGCACTCTGCTGCATCAGCTCGGCCACACTCTTTAGCACGCATTGCCGCGTTACGCAAGATTTGCGGATTGTCTAGGAATTCTATCATATTTCCTTTCACAGCTTCGAGTGTAAAATTTTTCTCTTCTATTAGCCATGCCCCACCTTTATCAACTACACTCATAGCATTACGTTTTTGTTGCTGATCTTTGTGGTGAGGGTATGGAACATAAATCGCAGGACATCCAGCAATACTCATTTCAGCAACAGTGCTAGCCCCTGATCGTCCAATAAATAAATGCGCCCAGGATAGTTTCTCGTCCACATCATCAAAAAATGGAGCCAGTGTAATATGTTCTGATGCTATGCCGCTTTTTTCGTAGAAGTTTATAGCTTCTTTCAAATCAGCTTCGCGGCATTGTTGAACAATACGTAATTGTTTCTTTTGTTCATGGCTCAAAAGGCTTAACGCTTCAGGAATAACGTGACTGAATACTGTAGCACCAAGGGACCCTCCCATTACAAATATATGCAACGGTGTTTCTTTTTCTAAAGCTGGATAAGAAGCCTCTTTAAGCGCGACAATTTCCGGACGCACCAGATTACCTATCACAGATGCTTTGCTGGTGACGCGTGCACTAAAATTCATTCCTTCAGGCAAAGGAAAAGATAACGCTATAAATTTAGCTTTAAAAGCCAGAAAGACATTTGCCTTGCCCATAATGGCGTTTTGTTCATGTAATCCAG
>JAGLKS010000198.1 GCA_023140905.1 Alphaproteobacteria bacterium
AAGCAGACGTTACAAATTGCTGTGTTTGTGGTAAGTTCATTTCAGATAATGACTGTTGGATTTGTGAAACCTGTGGAGGAGAACATCATCCACAATGTTCTGGATATGCCAGAAAAGGTTTTGGTGAATATCCTCATGAAACTGAAATGAGCATATGTAAGAACTGTACTGATGATAGCCCTCATAGCTCAAAGTCAGAGCGCGCATCTGACTAACGTACGTACCGCGGTTCGATTCCGGGAGGGGCGCCAACAATGCAGACGAGGGCGGAGATGCAAAGCCGCAAAAGTCAGGCGTTAAAAGCGTGGACTTTGTCTAAACTCGGCGTTATAGGTTGGAATCCTGTCGTCTGCATTAATGTTTGGGAGATATGAGTATGACCGCTTTATGGAATAAACTATGTTGTGTCATCGGACTTCATGAAATGGAATCTGTGGAAAGACGTAATGATGGATTATGGTCTTTATATCCAGGATTTTTACCCCCTTTTTTTGGTGGGAAATGTAGGCATTGTAAAGGAGAATGATGAGAATGACGAATAAAAAAATTATTGCGGAAGTATTTGGAAAAGACGTATTTGAACAAATGCAGTTTCAGGACAAGATTGTTGAAGCCATAAACAAAGCCCGTGATGAAGGATGGAATAAAGCGATTGACAAAGTAGCCAAAACGATGATACATCCCGTGATGAACCGAAAGCGCGAGAAACTTTTGAAGATGAAAAAGTAGTTTCTTTATTCGAGAAGAAAGAGGCAGATATGAGTATGACCAACGCACTTGAAGAAAAAATTAAATCACTTGAAGCAACCATACGAAATAGTACGGAGTTTTCAGAAGGCATGAAATATGCCAAAAGCTCCATAAAAAGCATTTATTGTACAGGTTGCGGAAAAAGGTTTTGGGTGGATAAACAAGAACCGATTGTTGGACTCTCTAAAGCAGGAGTTCATAAGTGCCCCTTTTGTTCCAGAGATGATTCAATATCTGAAGATACTGATGCCGTAGTAAAATAAGATCTATCATTAACGAGTGAAAACGAAGAAAGTAAGCAAGTATTTATATATTTAATTATTTAATAATTAGATATGCCAGATATCATAACAATACTTTCAGGGATTTTAGTTCTGCTAATAATTATTCTAGTTGCCCTAGTGTTATATAAAATGATATATAAAAAAAAATATATGGCGTCAATGAATCCCCGGAAAGAAAAATACCAAGAATACAATCAAACACCACAACAAGCGAACCAAACACAACTTTGCGTACCTAAAAAAGCAAAATTTCAAGTGTCTGGCGTTGTGATTTCTATGGAAATGACTCTCAGGAGTTCATATGTAATTGGTGTAGAGGTCGAATCAAAAGAAAAATTGGATTTCAATCAGGAAATTGCGCTAGTAGGAGAAGAAATTATTCAGGAGAAGCTAGAGAGAATTGAAACAAAGACGTATCAGCCACAGAAAAAAGAGCCAGAAATTATTGATAAATTAAATGAGCTCATTGCAGCAGTTGAAAAGAAAAAATCAAATGCTGATTCAGTACAAAAATCAGTAACCAAAGAGGAACAAAATACTAATTTCGAGCAAAATAAGAAATTCAAGCCAAAGAACTCACCATGGCACAAGAAAAGACCACAAAAAGATACTGAATGTTCTAAATGCCATGTGATAAGAAAAACAAGATGGCAGCCAAAGACTCCTGGAGAAAAATACGTTTGCCACGTATGCGCGCAGAACAAGGAAGAGCCGAAGAGCCCGAAACTGCTAACAGATAAGTCAGAAAAAAGCCCTGAAGCAGCGGGTGGCGCGGATGAAGAGGGCAGCCAAGAAGGACCGGAAGAGAATCAGGCAGAAAAAGACGCATTTTTGAAACAGTGATTAAAAATGACAAAAATTACAGACGAAGATAGAAAACGATATGATAACGCATTTAGTAAAAAACAAGTATTCAAATATCGTTTTTTAAAAACACTATGCGAGGTGTGCGGTTTAATATCGTTTGTTGGCGTTATTGGGTGTAGTTTTTTGGAATTCATCCTAGAAGCAATATTATTTTTTATGTTGTATTTGGGTTTTTTAATGGTGAAAATCTATGTTGATCTGGAACATACTTATTTGCTAATGAAACTCGCCGAAGCCGGAGAATTACGGTGATAAATGATGCCTAAAAAAGCCGATAAAATCATAGTAAATCTAAGCAATCCAACAGTACTCGAAGTGAATGGAAAAAAATATAGAATAAAGAAGCTTAAAGGAAAGCGCATGGATGGAATAAGACATCAAGATCTATTTGAGGCAGTTCCATTTGACGAAAAAGAACACAAGGAGAGAATAGATTTCATAGTAAAAAGTCTGAAGAAAAACATTACGGGTGAAGACGTATTGAGAAGCATTCTTGAGGACACACACACGGACCAACTAATTAAATATGAAAAACTGCTCCGCAAAGGGGCAAAAGTAAAAAAACACAAAGGATGTCTTGGGCTAAAAATTGGAGATGGAAAAGGAAGCTCATATTTAGAGATATTGTAAGACCAATGGAGATAAAATAAAATGCCCCTATGCATTTGCGACCACGAAAAAATAGCACACGCCACTGTTGCAGGAATATTCAAGTGCATGGTTCCGTTTTGTAAATGCAGATATTATATTGAAGAAAAAAATAATTCAAGTAACTAAGTCGATAACTAAGTGAACTTGAAAATCGATAGCGACAAGAACATTGTGTATGAAAAGGACGATTCCAAGAAATAATTCAAGTAACTGAGAAAGAAAAATAGTAAAAAGTTGATTTAATATGGAAAATAAAAAAATATTGACCATCATGGTGGCATTTCTGATTTTTCAGTGCTTCATAAACGGCATCTTAATATATCGTAGCATAAACCAAAACACTGATTTTGAGACAAATATGGACATACTCCGGGGCTTCTCAAGCGGAATAAAGGTCTTGGATAAAAAAATAATAGAGACAATGAACGCCCACAACAGGGAAGTAGAAAGCTGGTATATTGGAAACAAATACATTGACGACACCACAAAGAAATTTTTCTCAGAAATGAAGACCCTCAGTAATGAAGAGAACATGAACATGACTGACTTTGAGGCATGCATTGCCGATTATGAAGAATATTACCAGCTGCTTACCCCCCACATAACACCTGATGGAGATGTTGACGGTTATGTGATTTGGATGCATGATTCTCAGGACTTTGACGGAATAGGCTTTATAATGTTCGCAAAAGAACATGCAAAATACACCATATATACATGTGGGGGATATTACTACAACAAAACAACTGAAGAACTTACGTTCATTGAGCCTCTGGTGATGTTATGATCGAGAACAAATATGATACAGACAAAATCATAGAACACGTTGAAAAACACACTCCTGCGATAACTGCTGATACTAGCGTATTTCAGTTGAAGAAAATTAA
>JAGLKS010000199.1 GCA_023140905.1 Alphaproteobacteria bacterium
TGGTACATTAGTGGCTAGTGACGATGGTACAATTTTAGGAGAAGGGGTCAATGGAATTACATCACGCATTGATCCAACGGCGCATGCCGAGATCATGGCGATACGTAAGGCTGCTGAAAAATTGGGACAAGCAGATTTATCCGATTGTATTTTATATTGTTCAAGCGAACCTACAATGATGGGGCAAGCACTTATTATCAGTGTCGGCATTAAGCAAGTCTATTTCGGCCTAAGTCACAAAGATATATCTGAAATCCGCCGGAATGATGCTCTTGTACGTGCTGAGTTGGTTCAAAACCAGCCCTCTAAAACAACGTACACTCAAATTAGCCATGACGATGCCATGACAATGTTCAACCGCTGGCAAGTTATGGATGATAAACTGCATGATTAATGGAAAGCTCTATGCTTCAACTTCAAAAATAGCATCAATCTCTACAGCGATCCCCAGCGGTAAAGACGGCGCTCCAACAGCAAAACGAGCATGTTTGCCCGCTTCTCCCATAATTTTGCCAATAAGATCAGATGCACCGTTAATGACACGAGGCTGATCGCAGAAATCTGGTGTAGAGTTAACAAAACCGCCCAGTTTGATACAACGTTTCACACGCGACCAATCACCATCCACAGCATCATTTACCTGAGCAAGAATATTCAGGGCACAAGCCTCGGCTGCTTTTACCCCGTCTTCCAGACTCATATCCTCACCCAAACGGCCTATATGCATTTCTTCTCCGTTAAGAAAGGGGATTTGTCCAGATACATGAATGAGATTTCCTGTTATAACATAAGGAACGTAATTTGCTGCCGGAGCAGCGGCTTTTGGCAATTCATAGCCGTGTTCTTGTAATTTTTCCTGAAGTATCATAATTTCTTTTTCGCTTTCTTTCTTTTCGTTTGCGTAAAGCTCTGCCATAATTGCAGAATAATATGATAAATGTAAATGGCTTTCGCTCATGAAAAAACTGTTCAAATTTTTTAGTATCCTTTCTCCCGCGCATATTACATTTTTTACCATGTCTATGCACAAAGAGAAAATCGGAACAGATAGCTATGGGAATGACTATTATGAAGCACGTCCACGCAAGAGCTACAAGCTTTCGCGGCGATGGGTTATGTATGCAGATAACCCCAAAGCCGGTTATGTGCCTCCTGAATGGCATGGCTGGCTCCACCATCAAACAGATATTGTGCCGGAACAAGAAGATATCTCTTACCATCGCCCGGAGCAAAAACCTCCACTTGAAAATATGACCGGAACAAACAAAGCTTATTACCCGGCAGAACACATGCTAAGCGATAAATCACGTGTCAGAGTCTGCGGCGATTATGAGGCTTGGACACCACCCAAATAATACATATTCTTTTGCAATATATTGCGCAACAATCAGCGTAAGGCCGAGCATCCATCCATATAATTAAGATATAACTATGCACATTCCTGCGCTAGAGACTTTACGCTACACATAGAGTCGTGCTAACTTTATTGACTGGATAAATAGATAAATTTTAAACACCTTGTTATTTTTGAAAGTTGTCATATGAAGCGTAGCCTTGCCGAAACAATTTTAGGTGCTGTTGTCTTGCTAGCCGCTGGATTATTTTTGCTCTATAGCATCAAAACAGCTGATATCGCCGATAATAATGGCTATGATGTTGCCGCCGACTTTTCCAGTATTGGAGGGCTTAAACCCGGTGATATTGTCCAGATTAGCGGCGTTAAAGTCGGAACAATTTCTTCTGTCGAATTACTGCATGAAAGCTATCTAGCCCGCGTTCATATGAGTATTCGGGACCAATATGCACTTCCACTAGATACAGCAGCACTTATAACAAGCGAAGGCCTTCTAGGTGGGCAATATATGGCCCTTGAGCCGGGCGCTGAAGAAGATACAATCGCGCCGGGTGGCATGATTCAATATACGCAAGCCCCACAAAATCTTGAGCAGCTATTGGGCCAGTTTATTTTCAACATGAATGATAGCGAAGAAAAAGAAGGTAGCAGTGAGTAATCTTCTCACATCTATACTACAATCATATTTTATGTTCTGCGCTTTATTTTCGATTGCGTTATGTTCATTTATATGCAGCTTCTCCGCAAAATCCTGTGCACGGGAAATGACAGAATACCCCCGCGTGAAGTTACAATCCTTAGACAAAATTACTGCGCGTACAATGACGTTTGAGGCAGAGGTTGGCTCAACTTTACGCTTTGGCCCTCTATATATTCGTGTGCAGAAATGCAAAAAATCTTCACCGATAGAAAAACCTGAATCCGCCGCTTTTATGCAGATATGGGAAATTGGTCCTGACAGCGAGCCTGAATGGGTCTTTAGTGGCTGGATGTTCTCTTCTTCGCCAGCACTTTCTGCAATGGATCATCCGATTTACGATGTGTGGGTGTTAGATTGCCTAGTCGATAAAAACACGCAAACCGACGCTGAGAAAGAACCTTTTGAAGATATGCACGATGAAACAATTGAAGACAATACAGCACATAAACAAGAATCAACTGAATAGTTATTTTTGCTGCACGCTGCGTTATATAGTAGTTCCACTTAAGAATAGTACAGAATTGCACCGGATGCATAATATCCACACTTGACAATGTAGGAATTATGTCCTATACTTTATCTTATGACTGAGAAAAACAAACACGACAACAACAGGAAAACAAAACACCCAATTGGCCAAGAAGTTAGCCGAAACACTAAAAATTCTCCGTATCTCTACAAACAAACTATACAGATTTTCCTAATCCACGCCACGTTGAACCTTATTAAACGCACCCAAAACAGTGGAAATCGCAATAAAATCAATGCCTTATGGGAAATTTATGCATAGAGAAGCCATAGCTACAGCTACAGTGATGAAATTATGCGCAGATAATTACATTATTCTTAAGTGAAACTACTATAATTGTTAATTAAAACCTTTTCACTCACGCCATCACAGCTAAACTCACAGCGTTTGCACAACACAGCGTTAAGATGTTGCATGTAATCTTGATGCGAAACTTCATAAACACCAAATTGCTGCAAATGATCGTTGGTAAATTGCGTATCCAGTATCTCATATTTAGCATGATAAAGCCGCGCAACAAGATGAACGAGGGTAACTTTGCTTGCATCCCGCGCTTTGGAATACATGCTCTCACCAAAGAAAGCGCCGCCTATTGCCAAACCGTATAACCCGCCAATTAACGCATTATCTTGCCAGCATTCAACAGAATGCGCATAACCTAAATCATGCAACACCGTATATGCATCAATGATATCTTGGTTAATCCATGTCTCAGACCGATCTTTCGTCTCGGCAGCACATTCTTTAATAACATCAGAAAATTTTGTATTGATACGGATCTCATATGGCTGACCCTTGAGTTTCATCTGGCGCACTGATTTTGCTAAACGTCCGGGAATATGCATGTTTGCGATTGAAAGCTGACCACGTATCTGCGGGCACACCCAATCAACACAAGGGCTATCCTTGCTTTGCGCCATAGGAAACAACCCTTGTGAGTATGCCGCAAGCAATATTTCCGGTGTTAACTCAATCTGCATATTTTAGACTATAGTAGCTTCATTTAAGAATAGTACAGAATTGCTATTCTTCCAGTCTTTGCTACATCCCGTTGAGATAATTAGATAATTTAAGAAATGACTAAACTCTATTGCTATTTTTTTCTTCAGCTTTTTCAGCCAGCTTTTGTTCCAACCAATGAATCGTATAATCGCCGGAAATAAATTCGGGCTGAGATAATATCCATTCCTGCAATGGCAGAGTTGTTTTTATGCCTTCGATAACTGTCTCACGAATAGCACGCTTTAAACGCTCAATACATTCCTGACGATCGCGCCCATGAACAATCAGTTTTCCAATCATGGAGTCATAATAAGGCGGGATCGAATAACCGCCATAAATCGCGCTATCAAAGCGCACATCCAAACCACCGGGCGCGTGATACATAGTGATTTTTCCCGGAGAAGGAACAAATGTCTCAGGGTCTTCAGCGTTTACACGAATTTCTATAGCATGGCCGCGTAATTTTAATCCTGTTTTATTGCATACAGTTAATGGCTCACCGGCAGCTACACGGATTTGCTCAGAAATCAGATCAATCCCTGTAACCATTTCAGTAACAGGGTGCTCAACTTGAATACGGGTATTCATTTCCATGAAATAGAATTTGCCATCTTCATAGAGAAATTCGATTGTACCGGCCCCCTCATAGCCAAGACTACGTGCAGTTTCTGCGGCCAGATTACCGATATATTCGCGTTCTTCCTCGGACAGAACCGGAGAAGGACATTCTTCGAGAAGTTTTTGATGACGGCGTTGAATAGAACAATCCCGCTCACCTAGATGCAGCGCATTACCATGGCTATCACCAAATATCTGAATTTCGATATGACGCGGTTTTTCAAGATATTTCTCAATATAAACCGTATCATCACCAAAATTGGCTTTGGCCTCACTACGCGCTGTATTAAAAGCTTCAGTAAATTCACTGGATTCGCGAACCACTTGCATACCTTTTCCACCACCACCACTAGCCGCTTTGATAAGGATAGGAAACCCCATTTCCTCTGAGATCTGCAAACCGTCTTCTACAGTATCTATACTGCCTTCAGAACCGGGGACAATCGGTAAACCCAAGGCTTTTACTGTCTTTTTAGCAACAATTTTATCGCCCATTTTTTCAATTAATTCTGGAGATGGGCCAATAAATTTAAGCCCGTGTTCTTCAACCATGCGGGCAAATTGCGCGTTTTCGGATAAAAATCCGTAAGCCGGATGAATAGCATCAGCGCCCGTTAGAGCTGCTGCTGTAAGAATAGCTGGAATATTGAGGTAACTATCTTTGGCTTGCGGAGGTCCGATACATACGGATTCATCCGCTAAACGTACCGCCATAGAGCTTGCATCTGCTGTGGAATGGACAACAACAGTCTCAATACCCATTTCACGACAAGCACGAATAATGCGCAAAGCTATTTCTCCGCGATTGGCTATTAAAATTTTCTTGAACATTTTAATAATAGCTCCTTGTTCATAAGGACTTTGTATCATTAATAAATATGGATTAATGAATATGGATTACTGCCTATTCGATCACCATCAGAACATCGCCATATTCCACCGGCTCCCCATTTTCGACCAGAATTTGCATAACCGTACCGGATTTCTCAGCCTTAATCGGGTTCATAACCTTCATAGCCTCAATAATCAAAAGCGTATCACCGACATTAATCTGATCCCCTTTTTTTGAAAAAGGCGGAGCACCCGGCTCTGATTGCAGATAAGCCGTACCAACCATTGGTGACTTAACAGCCCCCGGATGAGATAAAGCAACTTGTGCTGATGATTCAACATTTGCCTGCTGTGGCATTGCCGGATCAGATGGCATAACAATATTTGCCGTTGCAGGAACAGCACCACCTGTAACAATCGTCGTGCCCTTGCTAACTCTGACAACCTGATCGCCATCAGCAACTTCAATTTCTGTTAAACCGGTTTCATTTAAAAGATCAGCCAGTTCTCTGATCGCATCGGAATCAATTTTCATCGATAATTCTTGTTGTTGTTATATAATCACATATTCAATTTTTCATGTAACACACCTCAATATAGAACTTGATGAAGAATGTCAAAGCTTAGCAGCCTTTTCTCATAAAAGATCTTTGAGTTTTTTTATCGCCAAAATATATCCATCTGCTCCATGGCCTGAGAACCCATGCGCTGCGACAGATTCAATATATGAGAAGTGACGGAATTCCTCTCTTGTCTTTGGATCGGATAGATGAACCTCAATCACCGGACAACCTAGCAATTTAAGCGCGTCATGAATAGCTACAGATGTATGTGTATAAGCCGCCGCATTGATAACAAGACCTTCATAATTTTCTTTGAAAGCCTCTTGTATCCATTCAACTAATTGGCCCTCATAATTTGATTGCCTGAATATTATTTCATAATCTAGTTCACTCGCTTTATCATGGCACATTTTCTCAATATCTTTTAGGGTCTGATGCCCGTAAATGTCAGGCTCACGCGTGCCTAACATATTTAAATTCGGTCCGTTCAGGATCATTATTTTTTTCACTGTTGTCTCGTCCTTTTTGATGTCGTTATTTTTCTCTGGCCCGATCAAATTTATCAAGCCAAATATCGACTGTAGGCATTTCTTGTTCATTTGGTCTGTAGAGAATTTTTTTATTAATGAGAAAAGCTGGTACCGTTTGCAATGCCCATGCTTTATAGAACGCATCATTTTCCTGTATATGAACAGACACTTCTTCACTTTCCATATCTTGCTCAAATCTTACTATATCCAGCCCAACTTGCCTCGCTAAAATAAAAATATCTTCGCGTGTATCTATTGGCCCTTTTTCATATATAGCATTATGCATCTGAATAAATTTTTCTTGTAGAGCTGCTGCGTAGACAGCACGGGAAAGCGTTTCTGCCCAGACATCACCATAACTTACGGGACGCGGGATATAACGAACTTTTCCATCTTTTGCTAAAGCTGCCTTTAATGAGGAATGAATTATCCGGCATGTTCCGCAGTTATACTGGCCAAATTCCAATATTGAGATATCAGCCTCTTGCGGATCTAGCATATATGTTGTTTCAACATCATAAACCGTTAGAAGCTCAATTTTTAGATATATGCCATAAATAAAGTAAAAACTTCCTATCAATAAAATAAGTGCCGGAATAATGTAATGTAATTTTAACTTTCTCATATCGACCTCATTTTTATAGCATCTTAATTTATAGAAACAGGCACTATCTTTATGTTTTTATTCCACTTTTTTCTCTTCGGTTTTGACTTCTCTTGCCTCTTTGACCGCCTTACGCAAACCGTTCTTTCCAATATAACCCGGATATATCCGATCACCCACGACAAAACCCGGCGTTCCTTGAATCCCTAGATTATGTGACATTGCTCTGTTTTTTGAAATCATCGATTTTATCTCTGCACTATTCATGTCTTTTTTCAATTGCTCTATATCAAGGCCAATATCTTTTGCTAAAGTAAGAAAAGCCTCTTCGCTTTGAGAACCACTATATTCCATTAATGCTTTATGCATTTCAAAATATTTGCCTTGCTTATTAGCCGCCAAGCCTATTGTCGCCATTATTTGTGATGACTGACTTAAGATAGGCATATCCAGCAAGACAACACGAATGTTTTTATCTTCCTCTATAAATTTCATAATATCTTCGAAAGCTTTTACACAATACCTGCAATTATAATCAAAGAATTCAACAACCGTTACATCACCATCAGGATTACCAACCATAGGGAGATTCCTATCAGCAAAACCTTCTTTGTATCTCTCCAAACTTTCCTGAGCACTTTGCTCGGCCTTTTCCTCCTGATCTTCCTGAAATTGTCTAAAAGATTCCATAATCAATTCAGGATTATCATTAACGAATTGGCGTAACAAAACATCCAGTTCGGCTTTTTGTTCTTTTGTGAAGCTGCTTTTCACATCAGCTTGGGCTGCAAAAGCAATCGGAGCACTTGCTATAAGCGCCGCACCTGTTGTCAATAATAAAGCTTTTGCCGTTCTACGCATTATTCTATAAGTCTTGTTCAAGATTCTACTCCTTAATTAATAATCAACATTATATCAGATTCTACTAACCGGACATTCAGTGTTTGTCCTTAAATTTCCGGGCTTTTTGATCTTCGCCTCCAAGACCCTGCCCCCCGCTTTTTGACATTTCAAGATAAATTTGTATATCTTTAGCTTTTATCCAAGTAGAAGAACCTTCTACTTCCGTCGCAAGAATAGCCTTAACATGCTCTCTAGCATAAGCGTAATGTCTTTGTAAAACCGCTTCTTCAGCTAAATGAAGTTTTGCCCGGTTTTCTTGCCCCAAACGCCCATAAGCTGTTGCTAATAATCTGTGGATACGTGTCGAGCGTGGTTCTTTTTGGAGTGCTTGCTCCAGTTTATTAATCGCTTCCTCAAGGTTCTTTATATCATTATTCAATCCGGAATTTGGGCTGGATTCGATAAGTGCGTGCGCCAAAGCAATTTGGAAAAGCGGGTCTTGCGGCAATAGATTTGATGCTTTACGATAGACTTTTGCTGCATCTTTCACATAGCCAAACTCTAGCAGCATTTGTGCCTTTAACTCAAAAAAGTACGGATTTTGCGGTTCTTGTTCGATTAGCTTATCTACTAAATTCAAAGCCACTTTGATCTTGCCGTTACGATATGCTGCAATCGCTCTGGCATATTGTGCGGGAATTGACGTATCACGATCATCATAGCTCCAGAGAACTTGCCCGGGATGAATAAAACCAACGAGTTTGGCTTTCATGCGTGCGTGTTGCTGCTCCC
>JAGLKS010000002.1 GCA_023140905.1 Alphaproteobacteria bacterium
GTTAGCCACCATCCATAAAGCCCCTTTTTTACGCAATGATTCATAAGCACGCAAAATAAACGATACGCCCAGACTAACATCTGTAGACTTCCCTTCATGAAAAGGCGGGTTCATTATAATGTAATCCATATCTTTCAATATACTAGACGGATTACATAAATCCAGCCAACGATACTCTACCTGACATTTGCCCTCCCCTGAATCAGCAAAATGTTTTTGCACATTCTGAGCGCATACGTCCAAAGCGCGCTTATCCGCATCAATACAATAAAGGGTTTTAATCGCCTTATTATGCCTTAAAAGATGGTCTGATAGATACCCATAGCCACAACCAAAATCTGCAACACGCCCATGAATATCCGATGGTAAATTTTCTACCAGTATTTTTGAACCGGGATCTTCCTTATCCCAACCAAATATCCCCGGCTGAGATATAAACCGCCCCTCTAATACGGGCTGCGCAGCACCTTCTGCCAGAGCTTTTATAACAGCATTTTGATTGATCCCCCCGCATTTACATGCGCGTACAGCCTTGGCTTTATTACGGGAGATAGAATCCATATCTTGAAACCCAAAATTCTGTAGCAGTTTTTTAAGACGCCCTCCACCGGCTTTGTTATCCGCGGCACATATCAAGACGCCTCCCTCACAAAGAGCGTCAATCCCTTGCGCTATCATATAACGCGCTTCAATCATATTTTTGGGAACGAGAATAAGAGCAAGATCATACGCTCCTTTTTCCATTTCATCACATGATGTATGGACAGAAAAACCACACCGTTCTAAGTCCTCCACATATGGACGGAAATGCTGCCACATATAAAACGTTGCCTTATTATGGGCAGTTAACCCCCTGTGACACATGGAATTTATAAACACACATTTATTGTTTACGGAACGACCCGTATCACCATCCGCCGCATAAAACAAAGTCTCAAGTGCCGCTCTCATTTTTTCTCCTCATGTACTATTCCTAAGTAAAACTACTAGAAAAGCTTTAAAAGAGTCTCTATTCAAACATCCCTTTAATACCATCAAAACCTTTTTTAAATTTATCGACTTCCTTACTATAGCTGTCTTTTAGGTTTTTATTAAAAACTTCGCCAGTGCTAACGCCGATATCATTGAGCATATCCAAGGACAATCCTTTTAAGAACCCTGCACTATTTGCTGTTTGGTTAAATTCTTCCAAAACAATGTTCATAATTTGCGCGATAACCTCTTGTGACAATGCGCCATTTTCTTTTTCGCCAATCCCGATGATATTAATATCAGGAGCCTTAACTGAAGCTAAATCGCCATTAAGAAGCGTAATGCTTGGATTTACCTGTGCATCTGTCAAAGAAAATTTGCGGATAATTACTTTTATATCCGATCCCGCAGAAGATGAGGAATTGCCCTTACTTTCTTTAGAGGCTTTTTGCGCTGTCTTTTCTGAATACTTTTTCAAAGCACCCAAATTAACGCCGCGCTCATTCACTTCCAAATTCACAACAATACCACCAACCTGCACCAAAGCGAACGTTAAGAGTTCTTTTGAAAAACTCTCTCCGGCTATTGTGATGTTTTTAACCGTCAAAGCATTTTTGTTTTTATATCCTTTAGGATTTGCTACAGAAATATTGTTAACAACAATCTTCTTTTCACTCAAAGATATGGTCATTTCGCCAATACTGACCGGAACCCCCAGCGCATCACTCGCCGCTTGCTCGGAAAACCTTTTGGCCAGAGCATCCAAATTCAGATACAAATACGCGCCTCCTCCTACAAGAAGCAGGATAAAAACACTAAACAAAAACAAAGTTATTTTCGCAGTTTTCTTTATAGCAGACATGATAATACCATCCTTATTTTTCTTCTGGAGTAACTATTTTTTCTTCTGGATCGTCATCGCGTGTTTCCTGATCTTTTGCATTTGTATTCAGAGACATAAAGTCTTCGTTTATCTTCGAGCCATTCGTGCTACGAATATGAATATCGCGCTGAGGAAATGGAATTTCAATCTCTTCTTCTTTAAGTTTCTTCCAGATATCCAGACGCAATTCCGTAGCAATCTTAAAGCGGTCTGTCACATTGCGAATAAACACACGCAATTCAAAAATCAAGGCACTATCACCGAAATCATTAAATATAACACTCGGCAACGGACTACTCAAAACAAGATCGCTTTCTTTCGCCAATTCAAGTAATATATCATAGACTTGTTGCGGATCTGCATCATAAGAAACACCGACAACAATAGCCAACCGCCCCATACGATCTTTATGCGTCCAGTTTTTCACCGAAGCACTAATCAACTCAGAATTAGGAATAATGATAGAAGTACGATCTAGTGATTCTATCTCGGTAGCCCTAACACTGATGCGCTTAACAACCCCCTCACCTGAACTCAAAATCACCCAGTCTCCAACTTTAATTGGACGCTCGAATAACAAAATCAGGCCTGACACGAAATTACTAACAATACTTTGCAGCCCAAAACCAATACCAACAGATAACGCCCCTGCGATCAAAGCCAGATTGCTTAAATCAAATCCAACAGAAGAAATTGCCGCCATAAAAGCAACAGTCAAACCGACATAACCGATAATCTGAACAAAAGACAACCGCACAGATTCTTCCATGCGGGTTTTAGGCAATACTTTATGAGCTAAAATTTCCTGTATAAAGCGCGTGATAAATAACAGCACAATAAATAGCAGAACCGCTGTGGCCAAACTAATCAAAGAAATCGTAATGCCCCCAACTTTAAAACCCGATATTGCCTGAAATATTAGAAGGTGAATGCCTTCCCACTCAACACCTATAATCGCAGCAATAAGCGGTAGGGAGAGCAGAATAAGCGCTGTGTCAGTTAGAAAACATAGCCAGAATAACGCCAGATTATCTTCTTTTTCCGGATTACGATAAAAGAAGTGTTCGACCCAAACTAAAATAGGGCGAATCATCGCACGTAAAATTAATACCGTGATTAGAAAATTCGTAAGCAATACTGTTTGTTCAAAAATAAAGCGCGTGAGAGCCACATAGCCAAGCGCATTAGCCCCAAAAACAAACACACCGACAAACGCACTTACATAAAAGAAACGGCGCTTAAATAAAAACACCCGCCGTTCTTCTTCCCGACGCACAAGAGCAATCGAGAATATCAATAACAATACAGAAAATATTGTTGTTGAAAGAAAACTTTGCACAATCACTAATTCAACGGGAACACTTAGATGTCGTCCGACGATCAAAAAAACAAAATCAACAGCATAAAGAATAATAGTTATAATACCGAAAAGGCCTACATTCTTGCGAATAACACCAGCAGCCATCAACAACCAGGTATTCGTTATTGCACAAAGAATAAACAGGATAAATCCCCAAGCTTTAAGGAACGACACCCTATCGACCTGTTCAAGCAAACCATGTTTATCAGCAACGAAAGCCAGAACGGCCAGACTCAACGCACCAATACCGATAGAAACAAGTAAATTTATGCCAACACGTTGCAACTTCTGATTAATATCCGGGTTATCCATTTTCCGAATATTACGGTGCAAAATACGAGAATTAACCATTACCACCAAAACAAAAAACAGCGCTAATGCTCCGCCAAGAATCCGCAAAACAACCAGAACGGTCTGTTTGTTTTTATCGCTTTTTCCTTCGAATAAAGATGCCCAACCCTCACGAACACTCTCAAGTGCCTGTAACTTGTCACCCTGCACCTCTTCCCATAATTGGGCGTTAAAAGGTGACACGCTATTCTCAAGTATTTTCTCTACAAATTGCGCACGCCGCAAAGCTGCAAGCTGTTCTAAAAATCGAGTTGATTTTGAACTAAGGACCTCCGCCTGCGTCATAACACCTTTAACCATAAGGCTTTCTTTTGTAAGACGTTCACGCAGATCACGAATATTTTCCGGCTCTTCCAAACCGGTTTTCTCATCAGGAGGATCTCCGATATCTGACAAATCAGCACTCACGGAAATAGTTAACGGCATAACAAGACTTTGAATTTCCTCAGAACGCGCACGTAAAGCCTTCACACTTTGACGGTTTTCAAAAAGCGTTTTATCATCCAATGTATTATCAAGCAGAATTAGCTCAAATGCATCAAGCTCCGCTTGTTTAGCTTCCAATTCTTTTTGAGCTTGTGTTAAATCTAAAATTTCCTGAGCATAAACATATGGTGCTGTGCTCACTAACGCGAACATCACTACGACCAGACATATCCATATATGTAACTGACAGACTGATTGCGTTATTGATCGATACATATAAATAAGCCCTCTTGGAAAATCCCTATGAATTATAGATTTCCCCAAATAACAATACAAAATAATATAGATATTGTTGCGTGTTTTTTATGCCAGAGCAAGTGAAAGGATGGTAAATTGACTTTAATCAATTAGAAGTTCGTGAAATAATACTAACGCTAAATGAAAAGGAAGGCATAACTCTATGGATGATATTATCAACACTCTTTCTGAAGCCCCCCTTTTCGCCACCCTTACGCCCTCAGTTCTCAATGACATCTCAAAAAACGCACACCCTAATGCCCATAAAAAAGGGAAGATTCTTTTCATTCATGGAGATCCGGCAGAACATTATTATATCGTAAAAAGCGGGCATATAAAATTATTCCGGGAAACGGTAGACGGAACGCAGACTATAATTGATGTTCTTTCGCAAGGAAATGTTTTTGGACATACACTTGTGTTTGAAGAAAACACATATCCTTATAGTGCCGAAATAGCTGAATCTGGAATCATTATTTCTCTGCCTTTATCAGACTTGCGTGATGCCCTTTATAATGACAACACCATCGCAATTAACATGCTTCGCGCTACGACAAACCGGCTACGCCTCAGAGAAAAAGAACTGGAACACCGCTCAACACAAAATGCTTCACAGAGAATTGCATGTTTTTTTCTGCGGCACACACTACAGAGGAAAAATGATAGCCTCGTAATTCATCTCCCTTATGATAAGATGTTGCTAGCGGCTCACCTTGGAATGCAACCGGAAACATTTTCAAGGGCTTTGTTAAAGTTAAAAAAGGATACAGGAATTAGAATTGAAGGATCATCAATTTATTTGAACACTCTTGACCGGCTATCCTCCTACGTTTGTTCTTCATGTTCAGAACGGTTTCCTTGCAACGGCTAAAATTAGGTAGTGTAGTTACGTGTTATGTCCATTCTAACCAGAGAAAACATACGAAAATGATGACAGTCGCAACTTTTTTAATAATGCTATTGGATATACGCAAAAAGACTGCTAGAATTGATTCGATTTTGGATTGAAAAATTCAAAACTTTTTTTCAGGGATCTATCTCAGTATTATTTGAAGAGTGTTTTATATAATCTTATCTTTTCACGTCACGGTCCTGTTCTAATACTTCGGAAGTTATTCCAGCGGATGCGCTTCATTCTTACTCGAGTAAATTACATACATTATTATATGATTTATAGAACCCTTCAAAATGGAGAAAACAATGAAATTAGATATTAGAAAATCACTGTTAGCCGGGACAGCCCTTATTGCTGTTGGTGCGTTGTCAGTGTCAACCGCACATGCGGCGGATCAAACCCTTGCAGGTAACGTCACGTGGGCTGTTGATGCAGATCAGAATGGAGCACCTGCCGATGGTACTGGTGCCGCTACAGGCGATGCTGTAGATGTTGTTACACATACTCTGACCATATTAAACACGACAGCAGATGATGGTGGTGGCGTTGGTACTTATTCATTGGGTGCTGTAACTGGTACAACTGGTAACGTTGTTATCACTTCGGATGCTGGTACAGTTGATATGACGGCAACAGTGGCTTCTATGGTAACGACTAGCACTGGTGATCTCACAGTTCAAACCCTTGATGCGGATGATTCTACCGTAGCTGCCACAATAACTGGTGCAGCTACAATTGGTGGTGCTCTTTCTGTGGTTTCTACTGAGGCGGATGCTGCTGATACTCTAACGTTGACACTTACAGGTGATGCAACAGTTACCGGTACAACAACTTTGACAGCCGGTGGTAACTTTGCCGGTGCTAATGCAACGTTGAATGTTGATGGTGCGACAAACGTATTTACAGGTGCCGTGACAGTTGATGGTGGTGCTAATGCCGCTGCAGACGCTTACATAACACTTTCTGGTGCTTCTACTACATTTACAGGTGGTTTGGCGTTGGATGATAACACTGGTCAATCGATTTTGACAGTCGACGGAGCCGCTGCACAAACAGTTGCCGGTGCGATTACAGGTGTTACTGATGGTGATGGTGCTGTCCTTGTTACAAATACAGTTGGTGGAGTTACTTTCACAGGTACAGTTGGTACAGCTGCGAATAGCCTTGCTTCTGTAACTGTTGCTGCTGCGGACACTAATGATACATCAGCTACATTCCAAGCTGGCGTTGATGTTACTGCTATCGTTCTTGGTAACGGTACTGGTACTGACACAAACACAGTAACATTTGACGGTACGACAGCTGGTTATACAGTTGCTGGTACATTGGATGGTACAGCTGGTGATACAGATAATGTGGTTGTTTCAGGTGGTAACACCATTACGACTTCAGGTATTTGGGGCGCGAATTCTCCAGTTGATGCTTTGACAATCTCTGGTACTTCGTCAAAGTTGACAGCTGGTGCTGATGTTACAGCGACTGCTGTTACCATTGGTGCAGGCGCTACATTGGATGCTAATGATAAAATTATAGCAACTACTATCACGAACGCAGGTACTTTAGATGTTGGTGCTGATTTAGTTTCAGGAGCTGTAGCTAACACAGGTACAATTCAGTTCACAGGTACTGGTGGGTTAACTGGTGCTGTTACTGGAGCCGGTGCTTTGGATGTTGATGCTGCAACAACAATGACTGGTGCTATTACGCAGGGAACTGCTGACATTGCTGCTGTTACATTGACGCAAGTCGGTGGAACAGATGCTTATGCTGTTGATACAACAACATTCTCTGCTGCAGGTACGTTAGCCTTGCCTGATGGTGTTAAGGCTGTGACAGGTAACTTCACAAACACAACAGATGGTGAAGGTACAATCACAATAGATGATGGTGCCGGTACAACAACAATCGTTGGTAATCTTGGCGCAAGCACATCTCATTCCTTGGCAGCTTTGACAATAGCTGGTGGTACAACACAGACAGTTACAACAACTGGTGATCTTTATGTTGATGCCATTACTTTTGATGATGCTGATGTGTTGCAATTCCTTGGTACATCTGCTCAGACAGTATCTGGTACAATTAATGCTGTTGGTGCTGGTGATGGTGTTATCACTGTTGGTGATGGTACAATTGCTTCTGATGTAACATTTAGCGGCTTAATTGGTGGCGGTACTAATGTTGGTGCTATGAATGTTTCAGCTGCTGCAAAGGCTCGTTTTGAAGCTAATGTTGTTTCTGACGGTGCATTCACTAACGCTGGTGATACATATGTCGGTGATGGCGTGATCTTGGAAGCTGACACTATCACAAATACAGGTACTATTAACCTGGAAGTGAAAGACGGTACAACTCTTGGAACGCTTGAAGCTGGTGATATTGGTACTATTGCTGATACATCTGGTACTTTGACTGCAGGTGACCTGAACTTTAACGTTACTGGTAATGTCACAACAGGCGTTATTCAAATTGGTAATGGTAATGGTGTCGGTGTTGCGACTGTTGGTACAGTAACAGATAACTCATATCGCTATACCTTTGCTGTCGCTGGAAGTACTGTTACTGCTACGGATGACCTTGATGTAACAATCACCGCGCTGGCTGCTGCTGATATCGGTACGACAACAACAAACGATAACGTAGCTACCGCATTGGATACATTAGCTGATAGTACCAATACACAGATATCTGCTATTGTTGACAACTTTGCTGCTGCGTCTACACAGGATGCTGCAAACGAAGTTCTTGAAGCTGCTGCAAACACAGTTGATGGTGCTCACGTTGCTGCCGGTCTGGCTGTTTCCAATCAAACTATGGGCATGACTAGACAACGTTTGTCAGCATTACGCGCAGGCCAAAGCGGTATGTCTACCGGTGACCAAAGCACAGGCTTAAAAGCTTGGGGTCAGGCATTCGGTCAAACAGCCACACAAGATACTCGTGGCGGTATTGATGGATATGACTCTGATACATACGGCTTAGCTGTTGGTGTTGATAGTGAAAATATCATCGAAAACGGTGTTGTCGGTATTGCGTTCAGTTATGGTGACACAGATGTGAAATCTAAAAACGCTAATACAACGGACACTGATGTAGATAGCTATCAGCTTACTTTGTATGGAGGCCGTGATCTAGGTAATGACACCTATGTAAATGGTATGGTTGGTTATGCACTAAACAATATCGACACAACACGTCATAATGTTGGTGGTGTAGCCGGTTTGACTGCTAAAGGTGACTTTGACGCCTCACAGTTTTCTGCTCAAGCTGAAGTTGGACGTGCATATGCTTATGATGGTGACATGACCTTGACACCAAATGTTCTGGTAAACTACGCACATTACAGCACTGATAGTTACACAGAAACCGGTGCTGGTGGAGCAAACCTAGCGGTTAACAATGACAACCTGAATATCTTGGAAGTCGGTCTTGGTGTTGATGCCGGTTGGTTATTCGAAAACGGTGACGGCTCTATGGTCGAACCTGAAATTCGGATGGGTGCCCGCTATGATCTGATCGGTGATCAGGTGGCTAGCACAGCAAACTTCACTGGTGCTGCAGGTACAAGCTTCCAAACTAAAGGCTTTGACCCGGCTAGAACTACTTTTGATATCGGAGCTGGAGTGAAATACTACAACACTGATAACTGGGAGTTCACAGCAGATTATGACTATGAAATGAAATCTGACTATGATTCACATTCAGGTCTAGTCCGTGCCGCTTATAAATTCTAAGCCAAGCTTGAAGAAGATAATTACAATTAAGAAAGCCCCCTGCAAATCGTGGGGGCTTTTTTTGTAAGGTATAGTAATTTAATAAGCGTTATATAGTGGCTATAGCTACTCATGACAGCCTAACGGCAGAGCCAACAAACTTGACCATTGATCTTCCCACCCCTTCTCGTGAGTGGCATTCGGTACAATCGTTTTGTGTAAACAATGGGAAGCTCTCCTCATCCCCGCTGCTGCTCTACTGAAACTTTCATAAAGCGACACAGTTACGTTTTTATCATCCGCGCCAATAAAATGATTTTGTGGGATCTGAGCAATCCGCGCGGCATAATCTCGTGGATTTAAAGAGTCACTTAAGAGACTAACTTTATGCATCCGACTATGAACAACATGATCTAGATTACCCGCAACTGTGCGCAAGGAAGCAATATCGTCACGCTGTGCTGCCAGCAACACAGTCATCCCTCCCCCACCACTATATCCAACCAAATGAAATGCCGGAACATGATAACGGCTTTTTATATCATCAATAGCCTTATCCATCGAAGCAACCGCCTCCGGTGCAAAACGTGCCTCCATCCAGTATTTACGGTTACATGCTTCTTGTGGATTTGTCGTTTTCGAATACTGGCATGGCCGCGCCATATAAATAACATTAACCGAAGGATCAAGAGCTGCAAGTTTCAATGCTGTTGGCCGTTTAGGTGTAGGATCAAATGACGGCGTCCTTCTAGAAATCCATGCAAGCCCGTCTCCTTCGATATAAATAGTTGCTTCCTGCCCTAGTGTTCCTACTCGTTCAAACACTGTCAGATTAAAAGGAGACGCTGCAATATTCCGCCTTTGCATATGAACCGGCGCGGCAATATCATATGCAGTACCCAAACGCCCACTTGTGGGGCTTTCACTTCCCCCAGA
>JAGLKS010000020.1 GCA_023140905.1 Alphaproteobacteria bacterium
TGAGAAACAAACCTAAAACCAGAGTAAAAACAGCCAAAGGTCGCAAGAATTCTTCAACGCGCTGGCTTAACCGTCAGCTCAATGATCCTTACGTTGCTGAAGCTGTTAAACATGGCTATCGTGGCCGTGCTGCATTTAAACTATTGGAAATAGATGAAAAACTGGGATGCTTAAAGCCCGGCATGAGCGTCATTGATCTGGGTGCTGCGCCTGGTGGCTGGTGTCAGATTGCCACTGAAAAAGGATGTAAGGTTATTGCTATTGACCTTTTACCGATGGATGAGCTAGCCGATGTCTCCGCTTTTCAAATGGACTTTATGGATGAAGAAGCCCCTGATATGCTCAAAACCAAACTGGCCAAGATCTCAGATGATGGGCTGGCAAACATTGTATTAAGCGACATGGCCCCCAACACAACAGGACATAAACAAACTGATCATTTACGCATTATGGCTGTGGTTGAAGCTGCCTATTATTTTGCCTGTGAAGTTTTGAAGCCTGACGGCACCTTTATTGCCAAAGTTTTTCAAGGCGGTGCACAAAATAATTTGCTCACAGAAATGAAGAAAAGCTTTAAAGTTGTGAAACACATGAAACCACCGGCCAGCCGTAAAGAAAGTGCTGAACAATATGTTGTTGCTACGGGGTTTAGAGGATCAGAATAAAACAGAAAAAGGCCGGGAAGCCCCGCACCTTATCTAGTTTCATATACTTATTCCTAAACTTTTAAATCATTTTCCAAAGGATGTCCTTTTAACTGGTATGGATCTTCGCTAGATTTTAGAGCCTCCAGACTAGTCTTAAAGGTCTCATCATCTTCAGCTTTTAAGCAAATTCCTATTCGAATACTGTCAAAATCTTCTACTTTAGAATCCAGACGAATATTGTAGCGCATATTTTCTTTTCCGCGCAGCGATTTATAAAACGGCTCTACGATTACATGTCCTTCCATTTTTTCTTCTACGTTTATTTTGAATCTTTTAAATCTTTTACTTTCAGCCAGAGCCTCACCCCAAATCTCAAGGCCATCACTATCAATTAAACCGGTCGCCAACCGGCAATCGATTATTGTATCTTTCCATGTGTAATAACGTTCATTGCCACTATTACAGCTTACGCCATTGTTTTTTTGTCCGTTAAAAGCCAGAAACGTATGCATTCTTTTATTTTTGCTAATCAAATCCAGATTAGCGAATAAATTTCCCTGTGCAATTGCCAGATAAGCTTGATCTCCTACCAATTTTGCATATAACGTTGTTGAAAAATTGCCGTTGGGTATCATGATTTCACCTGTTTCTTCCTTCAAAATTACTCAAGTCATATGTTATATCTTTGCCGTTTTAAGGCTTTTTTCTGACCTTAACCATATCTAAAAAATCCTAATAAAAGGTTAGGATTTTAGGCTGTTTTTCGATTTTTTGATTTTTTCTGCTTATTTAATTTCACTGCTTAAATAAAAATTTATGAAGACAAAACTTTACTTTTGTAAAAATTCCGGTATAACTCTCCTGCAAATCTCTTTTAACCGTTCAACTCATGTGCCGGAGGTTTGTGCCATGTATACAAAAATAAAAAAATTTAAAGATCCGTCCAAAATCCGTGAAGCTCTCACATTTGATGATGTTCTGCTTGTTCCTGCGGAGTCTGAAGTTCAGCCTAATCAAGTCGATACCGCTACATATATTACACAAGAGATTCATTTAAACATTCCTGTAATGTCTGCTGCTATGGACACAGTAACAGAGGCTGAAATGGCAATTGCCATGGCACAAAATGGCGGGTTAGGCGTTATACACCGGAATATGGAGATTCAGGAGCAAGCGCAATTAGTGCATAAAGTCAAACGCTTTGAATCCGGGATGGTCCTTGATCCGATTACCCTTGCTACAAATGCCCGATTAGGCGATGCATGGGAGTTAATGGAAAAATATAATATTTCAAGCTTTCCTGTGACAGAGCATGATGGCCACCTTGTCGGAATTCTTACCAACCGCGATGTGCGCTTTTCTGATGACAAAAATCTGCCTATTAAAGAATTAATGACAAAAGATAATTTGGTCACAGCAACAGCTGATATTACGAAAGAGACTGCGAAAAAATTACTTCAAAAGCATCGCATCGAGAAATTATTGATTATAGATAAAAACAACCGTTGCATTGGCTTGATGACTGTTAAGGATCTTGAGAAATCAAAACTTTACCCTATGGCAACGAAAGATTCTAAAGATCGACTACGTGCTGCTGCGGCTGTTGGAACCGGTGATATTAACGGTGTCGCACGCACAGCTGCTTTAGCTGAGACCGGTTTAGATTTGGTCGTTGTTGATACAGCACACGGACATTCTCGCGCAGTCATTGATACAGTCAGGGAAATCCGTCTTAATCACCCTGATCTACAAATTATGGCCGGAAATGTTGCCACTGGAGAAGCTGCTTTGGCTTTGATAGAAGCTGGTGCAAATTCTATTAAAGTCGGTATAGGCCCTGGATCTATTTGCACAACACGCATCGTTGCCGGTGTCGGTGTCCCACAGCTCACAGCTATTATGGACACTGTGGCAGCGTGTGAGAAAAAAGGCGTTCCGGTTATTGCTGATGGCGGAATAAAATATTCCGGCGACTTTGCTAAAGCAATTGCGGCTGGTGCTTGCGCAGCAATGATGGGCGGTATATTTGCCGGAACAGATGAAGCTCCCGGCGAAGTCATTTTATATCAGGGCCGTTCTTACAAAGCCTATCGTGGTATGGGATCCGTTGGTGCTATGGTTCAGGGTTCAGCTGACCGTTACTTCCAGGGAAATGTTAACCAATCTAATAAATTAGTGCCTGAAGGTATTGAAGGACGCGTTCCTCATAAAGGCCCGATTGGTAATGTTATTCACCAAATAGTTGGCGGATTACGCGCCTCTATGGGTTATACAGGAAATGCTACTATCGTGGAAATGCGCGAAAACGCCGAGTTCGTTCGTATGAGCAGTGCTGGCTACAAAGAATCACATGTGCACGATGTCACAATCACACGTGAAGCTCCTAATTATCGTACAGAATAATTTCCTAAAACCTGATAACAAGCACCAAAATTCCTTGACATTAATTATGAAAATAGCATACAAGGTGCGTGGTTGAATTTTTTTAGAACTTTATTAATAAGGGTAAATTATGACTGATGATATTAAGCAAGAGAAAGAAACCCACCTTGGACGAGCCGAAGGCTTGACCAAAGCCATAATCAACGACCTAATCACAGCCATAATCAAAGGCGGGGCAGAAACCGAAGCCATAACCAAAGCCATAGAAAGGTTCAATGTCTTATTAAAACCCCCAATCGGAAACACAGACAGAAACGTAGTCGAAAAAAACAGACACGAAATCGAATGCGCAGTCAGACACATAACCGAAGCCATAACCAAAATCAAAAGCATGTACAGACCCAAAAACAGATACAAATACAGAGAAGAAGACGAAGTCGTAATCGAATCCAGAACCGCAATCAATGCCAGAGACAAGGCCATCGCCAAAGCAAACCTTGAAGGGAGAGACATAGACAGAATCGTAATCGAAGCCAGAAACACAGCCAGAACCGCAATCAATGCCAGAGCCAAATACGAAGGCATGGACGTAAAAGAAACCACTAAAATGGTCAGAATGGAAAACCAGCTCATAACCAAAATTGGAACCATAATCGAAAAAGTATCCAGATCCATAGCCAAAGCTGAAGCCATAATTAACAACAAACAACCAAATACACCAACAACTGGTAACGTGCCCGTTCTTTATATAGGCTAAAGCGGATGACAAGTTTGTATTTTATGATTCCACCTTCACCCGAACAGCAAATCTGGAAACAGTCTACAATATTAGTCTCTTTTCAGGTTATAGTAATTTGACTTAAGAATAGTACAGAATTACGCAAATGAATTTTTTACCCAATGGGCACAGGTTGAGAATCAAGAGAATTACTCAAGTAAAATGTATTATTCTTAAGTCGAATTACTATATCAAGCGTAGAATATCATCCCAATTTCAAATACTTTTCTGGTATTTCATAAGAGACCCCATCTTCATTTTCTACAAGATATAGACATGTATCCAGTGGTACAGATAGCTTTTCTGCAATGTCTGATTGTTTTGAGCTTTTATATTATCATCATGAAGATCCCGTCTCTGACACGTCACCTGCCCCACAAAGACATGATATCCGGCATAAAGGATAAAACTGTTTTGTTAGCAGGCGCCTGTATGGCCGTAGCATGGCTACTCCATACACCATCCAAATGGGTAGCAATTACCCTAATCGAAAATCCAGCCTATGTTACCATGATCGGTTTAACTGCTTCATTATGGGTTCTTCTGTTTTACAAAATCACAGGCCGGAAAGAAACTGCCGATATCTGGTCAGGCCTAGGGATTGTCGCCTGTGTAGCTATATTAGTGATGTTTACACAGTTGTGAACCTTTACGAACTTACGTACGGAGTTTTATGCGCAGATAAAAACGGAGCCAATAAAGCCCCGTTTCATCTTTCAACACTGCTATAGCAGACGCATTATCATCCAGTCAAAGCACGGCGAACAACTTCTACATCTTGTGCTATTTGTGCATCATCGCCCATAAGCTCCTCGACTTTACGTATAGCGTGCATCACTGTTGTATGGTCACGTCCACCGAACTTTCGACCGATTTCAGGCAAAGATCGTGCTGTAAGCATCTTTGACAAATACATAGCTACTTGTCTTGGACGGGCCACGTTTCTTGCACGGCGCGCTGAATGCATATCAGACAAACGTAAATTATAATGCTCTGCGACTTTACGCTGTATTTCATCAATCGTAATACAACGATCATGAGCACGGAGAAGTTCTTGCAGAACATCTTGTGTTGATTCCAGCGTAATTTCCTGTTTAGAAACATCGGCATGCGCCACAATGCGGTTCAAAGCACCTTCCAACTCACGAATATTGGACGTTACTTTCAATGCCAAGAATTCCAGCACGCTATTAGGAACATCCGCACCCAGATTTTCGCGCTTGGACTGTAAGATACCAAGGCGTAATTCATAGGTGGACGGATGAATATCAGCCACAAGCCCCCATGCAAGGCGAGAACGCAAACGTTCTTCAACACCGTTTAAATCACTTGGCGCACGATCTGCGGAGACAATGATCTGCTTATTCTGATCAACCAGCGCATTAAACGTATGGAAGAATTCTTCCTGAGTTGATTGTTTGTTGGCAATGAATTGCAGGTCATCAATCATCAGAAGATCAACGGACCGGAACTTCTGTTTGAAGGACATTGTATCTTTATAGCGAATGGATGTGATGAACTGATACATAAACTGTTCAGCAGACAGATAAACCACACGACGATCAGGGAATTTTTCTCTGTTAGCCCATGCAATGGCGTGCATCAGATGAGTTTTCCCAAGGCCAACCCCACTGTGAAGAAACAGCGGGTTAAAATGCACTTCCTTATTTTCCGCCACACGTCTTGCGGCGGCATAGGCCAGCTCATTGGACTTGCCGACAACGAAACTCTCAAAAGTGAAACGCGGGTCCAGCGGCGCGCCAAACTCGCTTGTCTTTTGCGTAATGATGCTAGATTTACGTCTATCGGGTTGCGGAACAGACGCTTCTTCTGCGGTTGCTGTTTCTGGTTTTGCTTTATTAAATCCTGACAATACAATGAAATTTATGTCGGTGACGGATGGATTTTCGGTCTTCCATGCGCATCTGATTCGATCGGCATAATTAGATTCCAGCCAGTTGCGCATGAAGCGTGTAGGCGTCGCCATTATCGCACAGCCATTTTCAATATTCACGAGTGCTAACGGCTTGAACCAGCTATTGAAAACATTGTCATCAAATTCTGACTTTAGCCTGCCCAATACATTTGACCAGTCTGCCTCCATGCCTACTCCCGTAGCCTCCTCATGTGGTGCTGTCACCATATTCATTATTTTTAAAACCCCTAAATTTTAAATTTTCCACCAAAAACCATTTTTATTTTATTCTTTTAGCTTAGGAATGAATCCCTAATTCTGCGTCCAGGGTAGTCCGGCCGATTTCCAGCCGCCGCTTTGCCCCCGATGTCCCAATTCGTCCCGGTCGCCTTCAAAACCACCCAAAATATTGTAACAATTCTCATAACCCATAGAGACCATCGCTGCCGCCGCTGACTTTGAACGAACCCCAGACCGACAAAGAAAATAAATCGGACTGTCCTTTGAAATATCTTTGGCCATAATAATATCTGTAAAAGCCGGGTTAATTTCCATATGCGGATAATTTTGCCAGCTGACCAACAGGGGGGACTTATCCAAATTCGACAGATCACAGATGCCGACAAAAGCCCATTCGGCCTGTGTGCGCACATCTATAAGAATTGCTTTTTCTTCCTTTTCAAGGGCTTCCCAAGCTTCCCCGACCGTAACATCTCCCGTATAATTCATATGCTTCTTCTCGTCATCTCTTCTCTTGCGCACCGCTTTGATCACAAAGCAAAATTTCCTTGCCTGCAACAAAATGTTGCAGAACTAAAATAAAATATAGAAGGTATCTCAACCAAGAACTGTTCGAACATAAACAAAGAAACGTTCAGGCCACACCAATAGTTGGCCTGAATTATACTCGCCGATTATTACGTCGTTTCATCCCCTTATGGACGTCACATAGCGTACATCCCACGGGGATTACTGGCAACCGATTCATCTGAAAAAAATCACAATTTATGGACAAGATATGCCTTGACTTGGACGGGGCATACCATATCTGGTATGTGGTAATATTGCCACATTGTCACTCAAATGAAAGGGTTGAAATTTCCATCCCCTACTGGTTCATTTTGGTACAAAAAAAGCTGAACCCGTCTGGATTCAGCTTTTAAATATTTATTTTTTATGGGACTCGCCGGATTTGTTCAGGCGACTCGGAAAGCTTAAGCAGAAAGAGCCTTCACCCGTTTCGCCAAACGGGAAACTTTACGGGAAGCTGTCTTTTTATGCAGAACGCCTTTAGTCACACCGCGCATCAATTCAGGCTGCGCTTCTTTCAATGCCACTTTCGCTTCTTCAGCGTTTCCGCTTTCCAAAGCCAGTTCAACTTTCTTTACAAATGTACGAATCCGGCTTTTGCGGGATTTATTTACTTCTGCACGCCGTGCATTGGCGCGTATTCTTTTTTTAGCCTGTAACAAATTAGCCATCAGGTATCCTACTTTCTTTATGTAAAACCCCTGCTCTCTACTGATCTTATAATTTTCAGGAGAATCAGGGACTTTTAATTTCTTTGATCTAATTTCAAGTGGTGGCTTATAAACATGCCCGAACCATTGGTCAAGCGCACTTTTAAAGATATTTCCCTAAAAAGCGCCCTTGGTACCGATGCGCGTTTATTTATGCTTGAATTTAGCCGTTCTTTTCTCAGCAAAGGCCACCATTCCTTCTTTCTGATCCTCTGTGGAAAACAGAGAGTGGAAAAGACGGCGTTCAAACATAACCCCTTCAGCAAGTGTTGTTTCATAAGATTTATTGACACATTCCTTGGCAATCATCACAGAAGGCTGTGAAAGGTCGGCAATCTTGCGCGCGACCTTTAATGCTTCATCCAGAAGATCGTCAACAGGAAGTATCCGGCTGACCAGTCCTGAGCGTTCGGCTTCTTCCGCATCCATCATGCGGCCCGTCAGCACCATTTCCATGGCTTTTGATTTTCCCACAAAACGGGTCAGACGTTGGCTGCCGCCAGCACCGGGAATAACCCCCAGCTTAATCTCCGGCTGACCGAATTTGGCATTATCTGCTGCCAGAATGAAATCACACATCATGGCAAGCTCGCAGCCACCGCCAAGGGCATATCCGGCCACCGCCGCAATGATGGGCTTACGACAGCGCGAGGCTTCTTCCCAATTGGCGGTAATAAAGTCATTCTTATAGGCGTCCATATAATCCATGGACTGCATTTCCTTGATATCAGCACCCGCGGCAAAGGCCTTTGGCCCACCGGTAATTACCACGGCCCGTATATTATCATTCGCCTCAAAGGCCCGCAGAGCCTGTGTAATTTCGTCCATAAGTTGCCCGTTCAAGGCATTCATGGCCTCGGGACGGTTCAGAGTGATCAGACCCACTGGTTCTTTGTTATCCACCAGAATCATCTTATAGGGCATGTATTTTCTCCTTAAACATTACAATATTTACGCAACTGTTATGATGCGGCTCTGTCTTTATTCGGGATTAACTGAAAAGTAAATGATAGTCTTTCCTTTTGATCCTTTTAATTCTCTGATCTTAAGGGTTAAAATCTCTCCGTCACGATGCGCCATAATACAAAAAAGAGATGTGCCGTTACAATTTTCTGATATGTCCGCCAATGTCGCCCATGACAATGACGGCAGCACTATCTTATAATAATCAAGCACCTCTGACTTTTCATGCGGCCCACTTGCCCGCACTTCAATAATACGGCCCTGTGGGGTATCGAATACCAGACGGCTGCCTTCCTCTTCCTGAAAACCCTGCATCAGGGGAATATCAAGATCAGACAGTAACGGAGCCTGATCCCCCTGCGCAAATAGATTCCCTCCCGCCAAAAGAATTAGAAATAATGATAAAGCTGTCTTTGCATAATGTGACATGGGGGAAGAATAGCTAATCCTGACAGGATGGACAATAAAATGTCGATCTGTTGCTTTGTATTATACGCTTAATTTCACCATCACATGATGAATTTGCACAGGATTCTCCTTCACGGCCATATACTTTAAACTCATGTTGGAAATATCCAAGCTCACCGTCAACACGCGCATAATCCTTTAAGGTTGAGCCTCCCGCCGCGATAGCATTCTGCAAAACGGTACGGATAATCGGGACTATTTTCTCAAGTTCATCAGCCCCAAGATCACACGCCATTTTTTCCGGAGAAATTCCTGCCAGAAATAATACTTCACAGACATATATATTGCCAAGCCCGACAACGACTCGCTGATCAAGCAGAATTGTTTTAATGGGTGAGCGCCGTTTTTCGATCTTCCCAAAGAGATATTCTGCATTAAATTCATTGCCCAGTGGCTCCGGCCCCATATTCCTGAATAATGCGTGCTGATCTAGTTCTTCTGATTTACATAATGTCATCAAGCCAAAACGGCGCGGGTCATTAAAAATCACCAGATCATGAACATCCGACTCCAATATTATATGGTCATGTTTTTCAAATACATCCGGTGTCACACGGTCTTTGGCGGCTTTTAATGTCATTTTGCCGGACATGCCCAGATGACAGATCAATATTTCAGCACCGTCAAGGTGAAGCAGCAGATATTTCGCCCGACGCGTAATCTGCTCAATCTTCCTTCCCGTGAGCCGTTCCGCAAAATTTTCCGGCAGAGGAATACGCAGCTTGTCGCGTCTTTGGATCACCCGAAAAAGACGCCGACCCTCCAACAGGGGGATAATACCTTTTTTCACGGTTTCGACTTCGGGTAACTCAGGCATAGTTTGGTCTCTTTTTGGTTTTACCTCAGGCGTCGGCGCTTTCCTTATTTTCCGCTTT
>JAGLKS010000200.1 GCA_023140905.1 Alphaproteobacteria bacterium
CTTTCGCATTGTGTGGAAAAAGATTTGCCGTAACATAAAGCTTTTTACCCTGATTACGGGCTTCTGCGATTCCTTCCGCCAGAACGTCTTTTTTAAAAGAATTGTTGCGGGCACGCAAACTATAACGCGGAAGTCCGGCATAAACAGCATCTGCCCCGTAAGCAAAAGCATAACGCATGGATCTAAGCGATCCTGCGGGAGAGAGTAATTCAGGTTTTTTCATGAAAACAATTTAAGTCAAAAAGTTTAACGATGCAAATTTCACGAAGCAGAAAACTTACCGCCTATTTGCTGATTCGGAAAAATGTCATAAGTCAAACTTTTTTCTTTATCGGCAATCTTAGTGTAGACATACCGACGAAGAGGATCTTTTGTTAATTCCGCTGCAATTCGAAAATGAACAGCCGCACATAAAGGATCTCCCCGTTTTCTAGCCTCCGTAGCCAGAGCACTAGCTCTTTCTTCCATCGCATTAATTTTATCTATCATTTTTTTCCCAAACCCCAGACATGCCCTTCCGCTATCTTACATATCTAAACTACGCATAGAAAGGAATGAAGGAACTTTAAGATTATTTTCAGGTTTTCTAAGCAAATTTGCTGCAATACCCGGTGTTTTGGTGATGTTTCTGCTCAATTGACTCAATACATCAAAATCGCTCTGCGAAAAAGCAGAACCAAGCACCACTACAATCTTTTCGTTTGATCCGTGCAGACCAGCTGCACATCCCCCTTTAAGGTCAGATTTATCTACCATAACCAAAAATCCCTTCGCGACTTATTATACCATAGTTAAAAGATTCGACAACTATATATCAATCAAACTATTAGCTCTTTTTTTTCAAGTAATTATAATTTATTTCCTGTTTAAAAATATTACAGAATATTCTTTTATATCAACAAGTTGTTCATTTTTTATGGAAGCTAGAGTCACACTGCCTTCTTTTTCTAAAAGACTTAAGAAACGACGATCCAGAGGAAAATCAAACTTTAAATTCTGCACCTCCTCCGCTTTAGAAACATCGTAAACAAGAGTGATCTGATGATCTTCATAGTCAAATTCAACATGTCGAACAGGACAAGGAAGCTCCTCGTCATAAACGATACACGGTGTCTCATCCTGCAAAATGACAATTCCAGCGTTCACGAATTTATATCACTCAACATCAAATTTCACACCCTGCGCCAAAGGCATCTCTGTGGAATAATTGATCGTATTAGTTGAACGCCGCATATAAGCTTTCCAACTATCAGTTCCGGACTCACGCCCGCCGCCGGTCTCTTTTTCACCGCCAAATGCCCCGCCAATCTCCGCACCGCTAGTTCCGAGATTAACATTAGCAATCCCGCAATCACTTCCAACGACAGAAGTAAACATCTCCGCCTCACGCAGATCATTGGTAAAGATGCATGAAGAAAGCCCCTGCGGCACATCATTATGTATGGAGATCGCCTCTTCCAGCTTTGAATATCTCATAACATATAAAATAGGCGCGAAAGTTT
>JAGLKS010000201.1 GCA_023140905.1 Alphaproteobacteria bacterium
GCATAAATGTCTGGAGGCTGGGGAAGTTGTTGTTGTTCCTGGTTTTCAAGGCGTAACAGATGAAGGGTGTATCACTACGCTGGGCCGTGGCGGGTCTGATACTTCTGCCGTTGCGCTGGCTGCAGCGCTGGGGGCTGATCGCTGTGATATTTATACAGATGTGAATGGCGTTTATACAGCTGACCCGCGTATTGTGTCTGAAGCGCGCAAGATTAATAAGATATCTTATGAAGAAATGTTGGAAATGTCTTCCTTGGGAAGTAAGGTTTTGCAAATACGCTCGGTGGAAATGGGAGCAAAAAACGATGTACCAATTCAGGTGCTATCGAGTTTTGATGATGAAATCGGGAGTGCATTAAAAGGTACTTTAGTGATAACAGAGGATAAAATTGTGGAACAGGAAATTGTAACAGGTATTGCACATACTCAAGATGAAGCAAAAATAACAGTGGTTGGTGTCGAAGATATTCCCGGCGTTGCGGCCAGAATATTTGAGCCTTTGGCACAAGCTTCAATTAATGTTGATATGATTGTGCAGAATATTTCTGCAGAAGGTCGTACAGATATGACCTTTACAGTAGCCAGAAATGACTTAGCGTTGGCACTGAAGACAATCAAGGAAAAAGTTACAATTAGTTACGATAAGGTCGTTAGTCAAGATAACGTTGCCAAAATCTCTGTAGTCGGGGTTGGTATGCGTTCTCATGCCGGTGTAGCTAATACAATGTTTAATACGCTGGGTGAGAAGAATATTAATATTTATGTTATATCGACATCTGAGATTAAGATTAGTGTTTTGATCCATAGTGATTATACTGAGCTTGCTGTGCGCGCGCTTCATGCTGCTTATGGGTTGGATATTCAGGATGCGCAGGGTAGGAAATTTTTGACTAATTAAAATAGTTCAAAATATTTTAGTTATATGTTAAATTGGTCTTTGTTTTTGAAGTATAATTATAACAGAGATATTAGTTATGTTATGGAGGCATTTTAGCGATGGGAAAAGAAAATAAGGATTCTGAGTTATCACGTGAGACATCAATTTTTTTTGAACAGAAACGTAAGGAAGGTCCTAAAGAGAAAGAGCCTGTAGATGAACAAAAACAGCTTGATGATCTACGTAATAGGATTGAGTGTGTCCATCTCTGTTGTTGATTGTTAAATAAGCTTCAGGTTTTTTTATTTGAAGCTATACCACCAATTCTTTACATAATTTTTTCAGATCATGCTCTAGCGTGCGATGCAAAAATGTCGTATGATTTTCTCCATGAAAAACAAATTACCGGTTGATGAATTAGAAACTCTGGCAGAGACAGAAGTTGGCGTAGCATTACGCCGCACACGCGAATTTTATGGAAAGACTCTGAAAGATGTTGAGCGAGCTTTGCGTATTCGCGGGTCGCAGCTTGATGCAATTGAACGCGGCGATGTTACATCTTTGCCCGGACGAGTTTATGTAATTGGTTTTGTACGGAGCTATGCTGAATATTTGGGGCTGGATGGTGGTAAAATCGTAAGCTTGTATAAGACACAGTATATGGACGGGCAGAGCAGAAGTACTTTGTCTTTTCCTATTCCGGCATCAGAAACAAAAACACCGGCTCTATGGTTGGTAAGTGGAAGCTTGATCTTGGCTTCTATGTTTATGCTGGGTTGGAATTATATCAATAAGCCGGACCGTTCTATTGTACAAAATGTAGAGTTTTTGCCCAAACATATTGAAGAGCATGTTAACGAAAAAATTTTGGTTGATGCATTGAATACACCTTTGCAGGAAGCAGCTGCACATGAACAAATCGGTGTTGTTGTTGATGATAGGACGAATGCTCAGGATGCATCAGGGCCGGAAGTTGAGAATATGGGCGGAATGCAGAGTGACGGAATTATTCTTAAAATCCGCGATGATAGCTGGGTTGAGATTAAAGATGGTGAAGGCGGCATACTGGTTTCACGTGTGCTTGTGCGCGGGGATGAATATTTTGTTCCTGATAATCCGGGGTTAAGCATGTCGCTGGGAAACGCTGCTAATGTTGAGATTATTGTAGAAGGCCGCACTCTTAAACCTTTGGGAAAAGATGGGGATGTGCGCCGGGGAATTCCACTTAATACGACTTATCTAAAGACTTTGGAATTTCAGGATGTTGAGGATTCTATGAGTGAGAGTAAAAACTAAGAAAAAACATTACAGGGTAAATAATAACAATGTCCATGCAGGAAAAGCTTAAAACTATTCGCACTCGTTATGAAGAACTGGCGGCATTAATGTCGGCTGGGAATTTGAGCGGGGATGAATTTATCAAGCTTTCTGTAGAATATGCGGAGCTTTCTCCTGTCGTTGATGTTTTTGATGCGCTGGAAGCTGTAACTGCTGAAAAAGCAGATCTTGAAGAAATGCTAAAAGATCCTGAAATGAAGAATATGGCAGCTGAGGAGTTGCGCGCATTGGATGCCCGTATTCCAGAGCTTGAACATCAGGTGCGTCTTGTTCTTATTCCCAAAGACGAAGCGGACAAAAAGAATGCTATCATGGAAATACGTGCCGGGACCGGTGGCGATGAAGCGGCTTTATTCGCTGCGGATCTTTGTGGGATGTATAAAGGTTATGCCGTGAAGATGGGATGGCGGTTTCAGATTGTTGAGGCTTCGAAAAATGATATTGGTGGCTACAAAGAAGTCGTTGCCGAAATTACAGGGTCTAATGTTTTTGCCAAGCTAAAGTTTGAGTCCGGCGTGCATAGGGTGCAGCGCGTGCCTAAAACTGAAACACAAGGGCGCGTGCACACATCAGCTGCCACTGTGGCTGTGTTACCGGAAGCTGAAGAGGTTGACGTTCAGATTGATATGGCTAGAGATTTGCGTATTGATACATATCGCTCGCAAGGAGCCGGGGGACAGCATGTGAACACTACTGATAGTGCTGTGCGTATTACACACTTGCCAACAGGGTTGGTTGTTGAGATGCAAGAGGAGCGTTCTCAACATAAAAACAAAGATAAAGCTATGAAGGTTTTGCGTACCAGACTTTATGACCTGCAACGCCAACAACTAGCTGATGAGCGGGCGCAGGATCGTAAATCTCAAGTTGGCTCAGGGGATCGCTCTGAGCGCATTCGTACTTATAATTTCCCTCAAGGACGGCTGACAGATCACAGAATTAACCTCACATTATATAAGCTTGATGATGTTATAAGCGGGCAGGCACTTGATGAAGTGGTTGATGCGCTGATTGCCGAGGATCAGGCCGCAGCTCTGGCTCATTACGATAAGTTTTAAATATGTTCAATGGAACAAAAGATGATTTTGAAATATATTTATCGTGAGATGGTAGAGGTACTACGGGAGGCTGGGGTTGATTTACCGGATCTGGATGCACGTATTATCATAGAAGAACGCTGTGACTATGACTGGTCTGATATTATAGCCAAAGGTGAATCGCTGGATGTTGATAGTGATATTTGTCAGCAAATGCGTCAGGATGTAACCAAGCGTATTAACGGCAGGCCGATATCACGTATATATAATAAAAGAGAGTTTTGGGGGCTGAAATTTTCTTTATCTGAAAATACACTTGATCCGCGCCCTGATACGGAGCTGATTATTGAATTGGCCTTGCAACGTTTCTCAGGTGATTATTTTCCGAAGCATATTTTAGATCTTGGGACCGGGTCCGGGTGTATTTTGATCTCTTTGCTTTCAGAATTTTTGGATTCTCATGGTGTCGGAACGGATTTATCATCCGGCGCACTCGATATGGCGCGTTATAATGCGCAGCAAAACGGGTGTGGCAAGCGTGTTTCTTTTATTCATGGATCATGGTGGAATGCTCTTGAATCGGATCATACTGTGTCATGCGCTGCAAATGAGACTGCACATAAAGTGCAGCAAAAATTTGATCTAATTGTCTCGAACCCCCCGTATATTGCGAATCGTGTGATAGAGAAACTAGCTCCAGAAGTGAAGAATCATGACCCGATTCTGAGTTTGGATGGTGGCGTTGATGGTTTGGATGCCTATAAAATTATTTTTCCCCGGTTAAAAATGCATCTTTCAAGATGCGGAATCGCTCTTTTGGAAATTGGTTATGATCAGGAAAATGATGTGATGCGACTCAGCGAAGAATATGGATTTGCGCTACGCACCGTACATAACGACTTGGCAGGGAATCCGCGGGTTGTGGAAATCTCTTGTGGGGATAAATAACTTTTTTTTATCGATACGGCTTGATTGAAAAATGTCATTGGCTGTACCTTGAGATTGTTCAAGGCAACACGCACATGATATAGGGTTATGTTCATCAGAACTAATACAGAGCATCTGCAATATATTGTGTTTAACTATGCGAAAGCTATAGTGCCCTGCTGTATTAGCATGCATTTATAATGTATGGTGAGCGTGTTGGTTGTGTGAAACTGTAGAAATTATGTAACGGACTTGAGATATGAGACACGGAACATCGAGTAAAAGACAGAGAAGCCGCAACAATAGTAGCGGTCGGCGCAATAATCAACAGCGTACGCAAGTATATGACAGTAATGGGCCGGATGTTCGTATTCGCGGAACGGCTCATCAAGTTGCTGAAAAATATTTGGCTTTAGCAAAAGACTCAAATGCTGCAGGAGATATAATTGTTGCAGAGAATTATTATCAACATGCGGAGCATTATATTCGTATTATTAATGATAATAACGGCAAATTCGACGCTTCTAGAGTCTTGGAAAAAGACGCAGGGCATAATGATGCTGGTAATTGCAGCACGGATGCACAAAAAAGAAATAATCATGAGGAAGATCTGTCATTGCCGAGCAGTATAGTTGCGCCGCCATCTGAGAATATTCCTGTAAAAAGTAAAGAGCCAGTGGCTGTCAGCTAGTAAGTTCCTTATCTTTGGATGATACAACACATAAGATGTGATGAGGCGGCTATATTGCCGCCTTTATTATTTCTGTCCGTTTGATATAGTGATAGAAACAGTAGGTGATATCATGGATTTTGACAAACTAACTGAGAAAACCAAAAGCATGTTACAGCAAGCCCAAACGCTTGCTATGCGCTATTCACACCAGTCTTTAGAACCTGAGCATTTGCTCAAAGTTATGCTTGAGGATAAGGATAGTGTTGTCGCCAAGATTATTCGTAGCGCAGGCGGTGATGTGCCGTTGCTCAAATCTTCAATTGAGGGGGCTATATCGAAGTTTCCAGCTGTTGAAGGCTCTGGAGCGGGTGGTCTTCGTTTATCGAATGACTTAGCCAAGATTTTCGCTAATGCTGAGGATATTGCAGCTAAAGCGGGTGACAATTTTGTTACGACCGAGCGTTTATTGCAAGGGATGGTAATGGCTAAGCGTTCTGATATTTCCGGTTATTTACAAGACGCTCATGTAAGTGATTCCGATTTGAACAGTGCTATTAATGATATGCGCAAGGGGCGCACTGCTGATAGTGCGGGGGCAGAAGATCAGTTTGATGCTTTGGCAAAGTATGCGCGTGATCTGACTGAAGATGCCCGAAATGGTAAACTTGATCCGATTATCGGGCGGGATGAAGAAATCCGGCGCACAGTGCAAGTGCTCTCACGGCGAACCAAGAATAATCCGGTATTGATCGGTGATCCGGGCGTTGGCAAGACAGCGATTATCGAAGGGCTGGCGCAACGCATTGTTAATGGCGATGTGCCTGAGGCTTTAAAGGATAAGCGGTTGATGTCTCTGGATTTGGGGGCATTGCTGGCAGGCGCTAAATATCGTGGTGAATTTGAAGAGCGGCTTAAAGCTGTGATTGATGAAATATCAGCATCGGAAGGTGAGATTATTGTGTTCCTTGACGAGCTGCATACGCTGGTTGGAGCTGGTAAATCTGATGGGGCTATGGATGCTTCGAACATGCTTAAGCCTGCTTTGGCACGTGGTGAGTTACATATGGTAGGGGCTACGACGCTGGATGAATACCGCAAGCATATTGAAAAAGACGCGGCTTTAGCGCGGCGTTATCAAACTGTGTTTGTGTCTGAGCCAACGGTAGAGGACACAATCTCTATCCTGCGTGGTTTGAAGGAAAAATATGAGCTTCACCACGGGGTGCGGATTACAGACGCAGCTATTGTCTCGGCGGCTACTTTATCTAACCGCTATATTACTGATCGGTTTTTGCCGGATAAAGCCATTGATCTGGTTGATGAGGCATCGTCTCGTTTACGTATGCAGGTTGATAGCAAGCCCGAAAACATTGACGAGCTGGACCGGCGGATTGTTCAGCTTAAAATTGAGCGTGAGGCTTTGAAGAAGGAAAA
>JAGLKS010000202.1 GCA_023140905.1 Alphaproteobacteria bacterium
CCTTCTAATGATTTTACAAAGGTTTCAATTTTGCTCATAAACTGCCTGATATAAATCTTGCTTATAAAGATTATAAGATACGCCCATTATCGCAGTTTCAGTGTTGCAAGTCCAACCAAAGCTAAAATAACAGCAATAATCCAGAAACGGATAACAATAGTTGGTTCTGACCAGCCCTTTTTCTCAAAATGATGATGCAATGGAGCCATAGCAAAAACGCGTTTGCCTGTGAGTTTGAATGAAGCAACTTGCACAATAACCGATACAGTTTCCAGAACAAACAAGCCTCCAATAATAGCAAGCACAATTTCGTGTTTGGTTATCACAGAAATAGTGCCCAAAAGCCCTCCCATAGCCAAAGAACCTGTATCCCCCATAAAGATGGCCGCTGGTGGGGAATTATACCACAAGAACCCCATAGCTCCTCCGATAAGCGCACCACAGATAATGGCAAGTTCTCCTGCACCGGGGATGTTATAAATATACAGATAGGCAGAATAGTCCACGCGTCCAACCAGATAAGCAATCAAGCCAAAACATCCGGCAGCAATAGCAACAGGAACAATAGCCAACCCATCCAGACCATCTGTCAGATTTACAGCATTAGATGCCCCGATAATGACTATCAAAGACCAAGGAATAAAGAACCATGAAACATTGATAAAAAAGTCTTTAAAGAATGGCAGTGCGATATGCGTACTCACATCATCGGGCAAAGCATGCATGATACCAATCGTTGCCAAGACACCGATGAATACTTGCCCTAAAATCTTCATACGTCCAGACAAACCTTTGGAATTGTGCTTTATCAGTTTGAGGTAATCATCTACAAATCCAATTACCCCATAACCCAGCATAACCAACATCGCATACCATACGTAATGATTGGTCAGATCCGACCACAAAAACGTGCTAATACACACCGAGATCAAGATCATTAATCCGCCCATTGTCGGTGTTCCGGTCTTTTTTATGTGTGATTCAGGGCCTACAGAGCGGATAGGCTGACCTTCTCTTTGTTTAGACTTCAGCCATATAATCATTGGCTTGGCTATTAAAAAGCAAATAATAAGAGAAGTTCCTATAGCACCACCTGTACGAAATGTGACAGAACGGAACAAATCAAAGAAAAGCGTTGTATCGGCAAATAAATTATAAAGCATAGCTGGCCATTTTCGGTTTTTGTAAGTGATGTTCGACAACACGCAATGCCTCGACCATCTTTATTTTCGAACTCCCTCTGTCTTGTCTGAAAACCAATAAGTCTCCAGGACAGATAACTTCAGGAACTATTTTCTCAACCTCACCTTTTTTGTAAAGAGCGGAAAGTAAAGTATTCACATTACGAAGCTCAGGTTTATGCAAAGATGTGTAAATAAAATCAATATCGCCCATACGAAACGGAATAGCAACATCACCGCCTTTGTTACGGATATGATAGATTCTTGGATAATCCACATGTTCCAACATAACCACCTGACGTCCATGGCCTGTATCAATCATGCTGCCTATACGAAAGATAACACCTGTTTCTTTCTTTTTTTGTCTTACACGTACAGTTACCGAGCTGGTTTTTAAGTGCGACCAGAAATAGCGGTTATTTTCGATCATTTGAATACTCTACCTTTAAGTTTTAATTTTATCATTGTTACTTATAGTTACTTACTCAGTGTTATTTGTTACTCAGCTTTTATTTTTAAGTGCGTTACTTAACTCCATTACATCATCGAATGGTAAAATAGTATCTCCGACAATTTGTCCTTTCTCATGACCTTTCCCAGCCAAAAGCAAAATATCTCCCTCCTGCATAAAGTTAACAGCTTGCTCTATAGCAGCACGCCGTCCATCTACAATCCGAACATCTTTTTCCTCTTTGATCTCTTCAGGAATTCCTGCATTGATTTGTTCACGAATAAGCGCAGGATCTTCGCTGCGGGGATTATCATCGGTAATAATAGAAACATCCGCAAAACGCGCAGATATCTCTCCCATTTTCGAACGCTTAAGAACATCACGATCTCCACCACAACCAAAAACACAGATTAGACGTTTGTCTGTATGTGGCCGCAACGCGTTTAACACTGTTTCTAATGCATCTGGTGTGTGCGCATAATCGACATAAGCATTATACATTCCAGCCGGATCACTGATATGTTGCAAACGCCCCGGCACACCTTGAAGTATTGGCATTGCTTCTACGAGTGTTTTTATACGCAATTTATCATTCGGTGTTGAAGCAATAAGGCACCCTAAAGAACACAGCATATTCATAACCTGAAACATTCCAACAAAAGGAATAATCAGCTCATAATTTTCACCCATAACTTCCAGACTAATTTCTTGCTGCACACCGACAATATTACGCTTGCGCAAGATAATTTCCTGACCGTTCCGACCGTAAGAAACCGTTCGTATTCCACGACGTTTACATACATCACTTAGTGATTTGTATGAGGAAACATCCGCATTGAGAACAGCAACACCATTAACCGGCAACAAATCTTCGAATAGGCGCATTTTTGCTGTAAAATAGCTCTCCATGTCGATGTGATAATCCAGATGATCTTGCGTAAAATTAGTAAAAGCAGCAACTTTGAACGGCACACCATCCACACGATATTGAGACAAACCATGACTGGATATCTCCATGGCAACATGAGTTACCCCGTTATCTTGTTTCAATCGCCCAAGAGTTTCAAATAATGTAACAGGATCAGGCGTTGTCAGCGCATTATTGAGCGTCCCCATCATAATACCGTTAACATTTTCATGCTGCCAAAGCTGTGCAGAAAAATGAACAACAGAACTTTTACCATTTGTCCCTGTCACAGCAATCATATGGTCTGGCAAAGGAGCATAAAATTTAGAGCAAATAAGACTTAAGTCTTGACGCGGATTATCGCTTTGAACGAAATATACGCCTTTTAGATCAAGATTTTCTGGAAAGACGTAATCATTGTCTGTTAAAATCACTCTTGCGCCGCTTTTCATCGCATCAGCTATAAATTTGCGGCCATCTACACGCCCCCCCTGTAGCGCTGCAAAAAGATAACCCGGCTGAACAGCGCGACTATCAAGTGCTATTCCTTTTAGCATGGAAACATCAATTCCCAGCTCTGCTAATCTGTCATCTGTATGAAGAGGCAAGCTGTTTTCCTTTGTGTTTTTTGTCGTGAATATAAGGGAGAATATCCAGCGATATATCCTGATTAGGATCATACTGATCGGTAGAAAGGCCAAGAATGGAGACAATAGATTGGACAATATGTTTAGCAACCGGTGCAGCAACCCAGCCTGCTGTTGCATAGCCATAGCTTTCTTTTGTACCATGAGGTTCATCAACCATGACCATAATGATATAGCGCGGGTCATCAATTGGGAAAGCGCCGACAAAAGAAGATATTAATTTATCGCTACTATAACGGCCATTTATAATTTTCTCCGCAGTTCCGGTTTTTCCACCAATAGCTATACCGGAGACATCTGCTTTTTTAGCTGTTCCTTGCGTAACAACGAGGCGTAAAAGTCTACGCATATCCATCGATGTTTTTTCAGAAATAAGCCTTACATCACTTTTTATTGGATAATCATCCTCTGCCTCGACTAAAAGCGTTGAACGCACAGAAAGTCCACCATTAACAATAGAAGCAACAGCAGCCGTCATTTGCAGCGGTGAAGTTGATAAACCATGGCCATAAGATACAGTCATTGTAGAACTTTCCCGCCATGGCTTTGGCGTTATTGGCCGCCCTATCTCTTTAATATCAAAATCAAGAGCATCCATAAGACCTAAATCTTTATAAAATGCTTTTAAGGATTCTCCTCCGACCATTTGTCCCATTAATGCCGCCCCAATATTAGAAGAATACATAAAGACTTCCGGCACATTCAAAATGCGTTTTTGTGCGTGATAATCATCAATTCTATGGCGTCCGATCTTAATGGGATAACGCGCATCAAAACTTTGATCCATTCCAACTTTCTTTAATTCCAGCAATGCCGCTGTAGAAAAGATTTTAAACATAGAGCCAAGCTCATAAACTCCCAGCGTCATACGGTTAAACTCTTCACACGGCTTGGCTTTGCCAGCGTGATTAAGATCAAAATCAGGCAAAGAAACGCCAGCCAAGACCTCACCACTATGAGCATCAAGGATAATTCCTACGCCCGCTTTAGCGCTAAATTCATCTATCGCGCGTTGTACCTCACGCTTCACAGCATGTTGAAGGCGTAGATCTAATGATAAAGTCACATCATCGCCGCCTGCTAATGTTTCATTGAAGCTGCGCTCTATACCCGATAGCCCCAAGCCGTCACGAGATGTATGGCCAAGCATATGAGCAAAAAGAGCCTCTTGCGGATAGACACGCTTATAATGCGACCTGAAACCTAATGCAGGATCGCCTACCTCCAGAACCTGTTGCTGCTGAGCCGGCGTAATGTCATAAGCCAACCACGCAAAATCTTTATTTGTACGCATAAGCTTGCGCGCTTTATCTTGGTTCATATTTGGCAATATTGTAGCTAGTTTTGCTGTAAGCTCTTCAGAATCCAAAACCATAGATGGCTTAACATATAAACGCGGAGATTTGATTGTTGTTGCGATTAAAAAACCATTACGATCATAAACATCCCCCCGACGCGCTGCAATTTCATGAGCAATATCTTTCTGTTCGCTTACAAGCTGATTTTCTTTTTCTGGAAAAATATATGTTCTTACAATTCCTAAATCCAGCAAGCGTAATGCCATAACCAAATAAGCAGCGACAAAACACACCCCAAGGATAGACAAACGACTTTGTGCAATAGAAGCATTAATACGGCGTTCCCCATCTATAACAATGGATTTGTGCTGACCTGAATTCCACATTAGTCTCGCCCTCCCTGTTTTTTCGAAGAAAGAGTTTGAGGATGGAGAGTAATATCTTTTTGGGAGGATGTGCCAGAACTGGACGAGAGAGAAGACGCCGGGGAAAATACATTTAAAAAGCGAGCAGGATCACTAATTAGCGCGTCTATGTTTGGTGTTTGCAAATTATATCCGCTTGTCGCAAGAGCTTCCAAACGGGTTGGATTATTCAAATAAGCCCACTCCGCTTTCAGAATACGGATTTTTTCTTTTTCCTGATTTATGTTCCTGTCATAATGAGATATATCGCGTTCTAACTGCTGTACGTTTTGGCTCACCTGCATAAGTGCTACCGCACTTAGTATAAGGAAGGTAAAAACTACGCTATATTTAAGAAGAGTAAATTTCATCTATATACTCTCCTCTTGTGTTTTTTGAAGACACTTTATACCATAGCGCAAACGTGCCGAGCGTGCGCGGGGATTAACCTCTAATTCTGTTTCTTTCGGTTTCACAGTTTTATTACGATTAGGCAAAATATAAACGGCCTCATCAGTTTGATCTAATTCAGGCAAATGGCGCGAGACATTTTTCTGACCACCGGACTTTTCTTTAAAATAACGCTTTACCATGCCATCCTCTAAAGAAT
>JAGLKS010000203.1 GCA_023140905.1 Alphaproteobacteria bacterium
GCTTCTAGCCGTATTGAGGTGAAAGCACCGGGAATTATTCCGCGTCAGTCTGTGTTCGAGCCGATGCAAACCGGTCTTAAATCAATTGATGCACTTGTGCCGATTGGCCGTGGACAGCGTGAATTGATTATTGGTGATCGTCAGACTGGTAAAACAGCTGTGGCTGTTGATACAATTATTAACCAGAGAACGCTTAATAAATCCAAAGATGAGAAAGATCATCTTTATTGTATTTATGTCTCAATTGGTCAAAAACGTTCGACAGTGGCGCAGCTTGTGAAAGAATTAGAAGCACAAGATGCTATGAAATATTCTATAATTGTGGCGGCTACGGCATCTGATCCTGCTCCGTTGCAATATCTTGCGCCATATTGTGGAGCCGCGATGGGTGAGTATTTCCGTGATAATGGTCTTCATTCATTAGCTGTTTATGATGATTTGTCTAAACAAGCTGTATCATATCGCCAGATGTCCTTGCTTCTTCGTCGTCCTCCTGGTCGTGAGGCTTATCCGGGTGACGTATTCTATATTCACTCACGTTTGCTGGAACGAGCTGCAAAAATGTCTGATAAGCAAGGCGGTGGTTCTATGACAGCGTTGCCGATTATTGAAACACAAGGGGGCGATATCTCAGCATATATCCCTACAAACGTGATCTCAATTACTGATGGGCAGATATTCCTTGAAGCTGGTTTGTTTTTTAAAGGCATTCGTCCAGCGATTGATGTTGGTGCGTCAGTGTCTCGTGTGGGATCTGCTGCGCAGATTAAAGCCATGAAGCAGGTCGCTGGTTCTATTAAACTAGAGCTTGCCCAGTATCGCGAGATGGAATCTTTTTCACAGTTTGCATCTGACCTTGATCCTGCAACACAACGTTTGTTAGCACGAGGCTCACGCTTGACCAGTTTATTGGTTCAGCCTCAATACAGTCCGATTCCTGTGGAAGAGCAAGTGGTCGTGCTTTATGCTGGAACCAAGGGTTATCTGGATAATGTCGCGTTGGAGGATGTTGGAGAATATGAACAGCAATTGCTTGAAAATATTCGTGCAACTGGCTCTGACATTCTTTCTCAAATCCGTGAACAGAAGAAACTTGATGAGAAGCTTGAAAATGCTTTGAAAGAGTTTATTGACGGATTCACGAAAGGGTATGTGAGTGCTAATCAGGAAGAAGTCGCTTAATTTAGCGGTTTCGGCTTATGAAACAAAAAAGTAAGGGAAGATATTATCTATGCCGAGCTTAAGAGATTACCGTGATCGGATTAAATCGGTTAAATCGACCAGAAAAATTACGTCTGCCATGAAAGTGGTTGCTGCCAGTAAATTGCGTAGAACTCAAGAGCAGGCACAAAGCACTCATCCTTATGCTGATACAATGGCGATGATGCTGGCGCGTGTATCTGGACATATTGATAAAAATACGAAGGATGCGCCTAGGCTTTTGATTGGTACGGGAAATGATGAGAAGCATTTGCTTATTGTTGTGACGGCTGATCGCGGGCTATGTGGTGGTTTTAATGCGAGTATCATTAAATCTGCTTTGGCACATATTAGTGAGCTTGAAAATGAAGGGAAAGAAGTTTCTCTGATTTGTATTGGTCGTAAAGGGCATATAGCATTGTCGCGTAAGCATAGCGATAAGATCGTACATTATTTTGATGATATAATCGGTGAAGACCGGATAGGATTTGCAAAAGCTGACAAAGTCTCGCAGATGGTTCTCTCCCGTTTTGATATAAGTGATTTTGATGTCTGTACGTTGATGTTTAATGAGTTCGTTTCAGTCCTTGTTCAGAACCCGGTGAAGATGCAACTTATTCCGTTTGAGCTGGGAAACAAGGCTGGAACTGATGAAAAAGGCGAGGGTGCTAATTCGAAGATGTGTCTTAGTGCTCATTATGATGAAAAAACAGGGTATTTTTATCCCTATAGTTATGAGCCTTCAGAAAAGGAGATATTGAGCGATTTATTACCACGTAATTTAGGCGTACAGATTTACCGCGGGCTTCTTGATAGTGTGGCTGGAGAGAATGCTGCGCGGATGACTGCGATGGATAATGCTACGCGTAATGCCGGTGATATGATTAATGATTTGACGTTGAAATATAACCGTGCGCGTCAGGCTTATATTACGAAAGAGCTTATAGAAATTATTTCAGGAGCGGAGGCAGTTTAATAATGCTTAAATTTCTTAATATCTGTTCAGTTTTATTAGCCTTTATGGCTATGCCTGCTATCGCCAATGAGGATATTGATTCTCTTCGTTATCCTGATGCAGAGTGGGGAGATAATTTATTATCTGCGCTTGAGGCTGGTCCTTCCATTTTAGGTGAGGAAGAAATATTTGTAGTTGAGTTGCCGCCTACTAACAGTTCGCAGGTTACCAAAGATGAGATCGCTTATTTGCATGAAATTGCTAAAGCTGAGCGCACCCCAGATAATGTAGATCGCATATATTATGAAAACAGTGGCGCACAAGCCTATGAGTTTTTTGTAAAAGAGGGTCTTATCTCTGCGGATAATTACAAGACTATTGAGCTATTAAAAATGATTGATGTCGACCATGTATATTTTCTTTTGGAGCGCAAAAAGTATTTCTCTCGCCCAAGGCCAAATCACATTGATGAGACGCTGGAGACGGTTATAGATAACCCTAAGCATCCAGCATATCCTTCGGGGCATGCTAGCCAGACATATATTGTGGCGTTGGTGCTATCGGAATTTGATCCTAAGAATGCTGCTATATATAAGCAATTTGCGGTAGATGTAGCGCATCGTCGTGAGATAGCAGGGGTGCATTACCCTAGTGATAGCGTAGCCGGACGTAAGATGGCGGTAGATGTTTTAGAACGTTTACGTAGCGTTTCAGTTTTTGAAAAGAAATTCCAAGATGCAAAATCAACATTTGTTGTTTCATATAATCTTCCTGATGATGAAGAAGTTGAAGAAGCAGAATAAAATTTTAGTAATATAAATAAAGTTAAATAAGTTTAGTAAAAGGAAAGTGAAAAAATGGCAAAAGCAAAAGAAGCACAATCAGGCGGTAAAATATTACAGATATTGGGCGCGGTTGTTGACGTTCAATTCGAAGAGGGCAGTGTTCCTCCGATTTTGAATGCTCTTACCACAGAAAATGATGGTAAAGAATTAGTTTTAGAAGTTGCCCAGCATCTTGGTGAGAATGCAATTCGCGCGATTGCTATGGATATGACAGATGGCTTACAGCGTGGACAAAGCGTTGCTGACACTGGTGATGCTATTCAAGTGCCTGTTGGCCCTGAAACTCTTGGCCGCATCATGGATGTTGTTGGTAACGAGATTGATGAAGGTAAGAAAATTACAACTAAGTCTAAATGGGGTATTCACCGTGAAGCTCCTAGCTTTGCTGAGCAAGCAACTGATACTGAGATCCTTGTGACAGGTATTAAGGTTGTTGATCTTCTTTGCCCATATGCAAAAGGTGGTAAAATTGGTTTGTTCGGTGGTGCTGGTGTTGGTAAAACCGTTACAATCATGGAGCTGATTAATAATATCGCTAAAGGTCACGGTGGTGTATCTGTATTTGGCGGCGTTGGTGAGCGTACTCGTGAAGG
>JAGLKS010000204.1 GCA_023140905.1 Alphaproteobacteria bacterium
TAGGGTTGCTCAGTTATCAAGCGATCATATATGGTTATGGTCTCGTGGCTATGATGGTGGTGGGCCGCATGCTGAACTTTTGCGGCGCATTGTGCACTGGCTCATGAAGGAGCCGGAACTGGATGAACGTGCCTTTGATGTGCGCGTTAATAAAGATCAGATCACTGTTAAGAAACAAAGCTTTGGCAAAAGCGAAGAAACAATATCTGTGCAAATGCCCGGCGGGGAAGTTAACCTTGCAACATTAAAGCTTAACGAACAGGATGATACTCTTAGCTATAGAACAACAGCACAAGAGCTCGGCATTTATGCGTTTCAAGATGTTCAGGGCATGCGCAAATTCGCTATTATCGGAGATATCAACCCGCCGGAACTCAGCGGCGTTATCACAACACCTGATCTAATGGCCCCTCTTATCAAAGCTTCTGGAGGAACATCAATCTGGATAGCAGACACACCGCATCCAACTATACGCAGCTATAAGAAAACACACAACTATGGAGAAAAAGACTGGCTGGCTTTACGACAAAATGGTGATTTTACTATTATGCGCGTTAAAGATATTGCCTTGCTTTCTGAATGGTTAAGCTTACTTATTTTATTTTCAGCTCTGTTATTTTTGTGGTGGAAAGAAGGTCAAAACTAGCAATATACTACTTTAGAAGTGCAGTAACGATATCAGAAGGTAAATGACACACGATATAGTTGCTTAGATTTATTTTTCCATGACTTCTTCTATGACCTTGCTAAGAATTTTCTTTGAGACAGGCTTACGCAAGATTGCTTTAAACGAAGAAAGCCCCTCAATTATTTCCTGCATTCTTGCCTCGCTATAGCCGGATAACAAAATAAAACGCAAATCAGGGATATCCAAAGCAACTTGATGCGCCATTTCAAGTCCTGTCATTTTTGGCATATTATAATCGGTAATAACAAGACTATATTCTGTTGGATTCTCACGGATCATATCCAACCCATCCATCCCTGATATTGCAGAGGATACTTTGTGCCCTAAACGCTCTAGTGCAATTGTAATCATATCACGGACATTATCTTGATCTTCGACCAATAATATATGAAGACAATTCGTGCATTTTTCTTCTTGAGCATTGTCTTTTGATACACCTTCTACTTTTTCTCCTGTATCTATATCTGTATCTATATTTAGTGGTAAATAAATATCAAACCGCGTTCCTGATCCCAGTTCACTATCCAGCACCATGAAGCCTTTATGTGTAGCAAGTACACCGTGCACAGTTGCGAGACCTAAACCAGACCCCTTATCAACGGGCTTGGTTGTAAAGAACGGCTCAAAGATATGTTCCATTATTGCACGGCTCATACCGGTACCGGTGTCTTGCACTGTAATTTTTACATAATCTACCCCGCGTACTAGATGTCCAATAACTATACGCGCATGGCCGGCGCTTATATCATCTATTCGTAAATAAGGAGTCTGTGAGGGTTCCGGTAAACTTTCCCGAAAAACGCCATGAATATCAACGTTCGCGATATCTGTCGGCTCCATTGTTATACGTAATTCTCCCTTATCTTCTTCTATTGCATCAAGCGCATTTACACATAAATTCATAATCATTTGCGAAATCTGAGTCTGACTTCCTCTGATTACCATATTTTCTTCAGATGCAATATATGTGTGTAACTCTATTGTTTTAGGCAATGTGATAGAAAACATTCCTATGATATCGCTAAGAGTACGATACAAATCGACATCCTTTTCATCATTTCCACTACGTCTGGAAAACGCTAACATCTGATCGACCAATGCCCGTGCCTGTACACCTGCTTTTAAAATATTTTCTGCAAATTGACGTTGCGGGCTATCTTTGTCCAGATCATCAACCAAAAATTCAGCATATCCATTCATTGCAGCAAGAATGTTGTTAAAATCATGTGCGACACCTCCGGCCAAACGGCCAATCGCTTCCATTTTCTGAGCTTGATAGAATTGTTCTTCGAGTTCTTGCTTTTCTTTTTCTGCCTGCTTTTTGTAAGAGATATCCTGAAGCGTCCCGATAAGCCCACCTTCCGGCAACCGCGTTAAAGACATGTCTGTTGATATACTTGTTTCTGAATGTGTGAAAACCTGAAACGGTCCGGCCCACACCCCTTTTTCATTTAAGACAGGAAAAACTTCTTCCTCCAGAACTTCTACATCTGAACGTGAAAAAACCTCGCACCATGGTTTTCCAAAAAGTTTTTTACGTTGGTGTTCAGCCTCATCTGTATATTCCACACCGGAAATCATCGTATAAAAAGACCCGTTTAGATATGTTACTTCATCATTGGCATTAATAATAAATATACCCTCAGTCGCTGCCTCCAACGCTGCTAAACGTTCTTCCAAAAGTTCCAGAGTTACTTTTTTTTCTGTATGAAGTTTTTCAAGTTCCTTGAGCTTTCTGGAATTCATAACAATAAGAACAAGCCCACAAAGACCTATGATAGAAATAAGCCAATACAGCCATTCTTCTTTTTCCTTAATGTGCCCCTCTAGCGCTGCATAAACAAAGCTGCGTATGATTATGTTTTTTAGTTTATTAATATCATCATGAATGACTTCGATACGCTCATGCTGAGAAAACATCGTGCGGTCATAAAGCTCTGTCTTCTCTTCATTCTTGTCATTTTTATACACATTTAGAGCACTGGCCAGATACCCTGTCTCCATACGCAACCTATATAAAGTCAGCTCATAATCGAGCATGTTGCCTTTCATGTGTTCTAAATAAATATCGCGCTTTTCCTGTATGTTAGCTATATCATCGTTCAGCTTTGCAATTTCCTTTTTTGTAACCTCGAAAGTTACATCATTATCTCCTGCGATATAATCCAGAAATGTTTTTTCAAATTGATGGACTGTTCCGTCAATATTCATAAAATCTTTAGCATACTGCTTATAACTGTCTCTAATGACACTACGCACTTCCATCAAACGTACAGCTGAATATAAAGCAAATACGGAAAGCAACAGGATGATAATTCCTGGAATATAATAAAGAAATTTATAACCCCGCTCAACAGAGAGCATAATTCACACTTCCTGATCTCATTGTTTCACCCTTTGCTTTTAATCTGCTCTTATTTTTTAATCTGAACAAAACGATGACGCTACTATCTACATCAAAGAAACTGGTTGTATCCCCATTTCTTTGGCTTTAAGAGCTGCCTGTGTTCTATTTTTTGCACTCAATTTACGACAAATTCCGCGCACGTGAAGCTTAACTGTCACCACTTGTAAATCCAAAGCACGTGCTATTTCTTTATTGGAAGCTCCATCCAGAAGATAAGATAAAACTTCTGACTCACGCGGTGTGAATTCAGGCTTAGGCCCTGTTGATATACTGATTTTATTATCTAACTTAGATTCAGAATCCGCATAATAAGATGGCATATATGTTGAATTTTCGCCCGCAGGAATATATTTATCTCCGGCGACAACCTGCTCAATAGCAGCTAATAATGCCCGTCCTGACATTGTCTTTGGAAAATACCCGACAGCACCAATATCTAGTGCTTTTTTTACATCTTCATCCTCAGCAACACCGGACATGAGAGCTACACGCAGTGCAGGAAAAAGATCTTTGAGAGTTAGAAATCCCTGCATCCCGTCCATACCGGGCATACGCAGGTCCAAAATCACAAGGTCTTGTTCAGGATCTTGTTTTAACAAGTCTAGTGCTTCATAAAAATCTTTTGCCAACACAACCATCGATGTTGGATTTGATCGTTCTATATATTGAACAAGAGCGTCTCTGAACAACGTATGGTCATCAGCGATTAGCAGTTTCATAATTTTCCTTCACACACAGTGTTTTTGACTTTTATTGCATAAGAGAATGTCTCAGGATCAAGCACGCCATACTCTAGCACAGTTTCAAAAGCGCACAAAACTAAAAGCCTTACATGAAAATTCGTTATTCCTTCTTTAAGTATGCTAATACTCTGGCAAAACTACTTTATTTTCTATATATATCGACATGAAGTTGCCCTTCCGGTTGCTTTTGTATGTGTTTGAGACGTAAACGATAGATATATGTTCCTTCCATTACACGTTGTATATAGTTCCTCGTTTCGTAAATCGGAACAAGCTCAATCCAATCAATCAAATCTACTTCTTTTTTGCGAGGATCACCAAAAAGTTTCAGCCACTCATTTACACGTCCGGGTCCGGCATTATACGCAGCAATTGCCAAAGGATAACTTCCATCATAACGGTCAATAAGCTGCGCTATATAATATGATCCTAATGTTACATTATATTTCGGCTTGGATGTTAGCCATTTTTTCTGATAAGAAACTCCGGCTCTTTTCGCAATATGGTTTGCTGTAGAGGGCATAAGCTGCATCAATCCCCGCGCACCGGCGGAACTTTTTGCATCAATATCAAACATACTCTCCTGACGGATGATCGCATGAACGAGAGCCCACTCAGTATAGTTTATATTCGTTAATTGGTTTGTAATTGTAGGATAGGCTTGCTTGGATAAAAACAACCCCTGCTTCATAGCTTTTTTAGCAAGTTTTACAGCTAAATGAGAATCTCCCTTTCCAGCCACATACTCAGCAACAAAACGATACGCTTTAGGACTTCCATCTTTTCTTAAGAACGCATCTATGAAATCTTCTGACTTCTCTAATTGCCCGGCTTCATAAAATATATCAAAGGCCTGAATAAGCTCGGAGCGTTCATATATCCGGCGTTGAGAAGATGAAAGATTGGGCAATGGTCTTTGTAAAGACTGGTTTTCCATTGATAATGCCGCCCAGCCCATTTGACCATAGAAAGTCATTTTATATTCAACAGCTTTCTT
>JAGLKS010000205.1 GCA_023140905.1 Alphaproteobacteria bacterium
TTAAGATGAGGATGGCTGAATAATCTTTAGCCGTTCTCTTTTTATTTATGCCTATTTTTTCAGCTTTTTATAAAAAGTTGATTTAGCCATCCCTAGAGCTTTTGCTGCTTGGGTGACATTATGGTCAAAATAATCAAGAGCAATGCGCATTGCTTCTTTCTCTATCTCATCAATTGGCTTGAATTTACCATTATCTAATACGACACGTATCTGACCAATATCGCCAAGCTCGTCTTGAAAGTATTTTTTAACACTATACTCTACCCCCTTGTTATCAAAGGATTCATCCTGAAAAAGAACATCGTCAACACCCAATATGTTGTTTTCACTAACAACCATCGCCCTATTAATAACATTTTCCAGTTCACGCACATTTCCTGGCCAACTATACTCCATCAAAGAAGCTTCTAATACAGTGGACAGATCCTTGGGAACGCCGCCCTCCCGAATACAAAACCGCTCTACAAAATGAGAAGCTAATGGCAAAACATCACCTTTACGCTGAGATAATGATGGCAGATTAATTGAAAGAACATTCAAACGAAAATATAAATCTTCACGAAAAGCCCCTTTCTTAACCTCCTTATATAAATTACGATTCGTTGCAGATATAACTCTAATATTTACTGGCAAAGGCCTTCCGGCACCAACAGGCTCAACTTCTTTTTGTTGTAACACCCTCAACAATTTAACCTGCATCTCCAGCGGCAATTCGCCAACTTCATCGAGAAAGATCACCCCGCCCTCAGCTTCACGGAACTTTCCAATCACTTTTTCCGTCGCGCCAGTAAAAGCGCCCTTCTCGTGACCAAAAAGTGTGCTTTCAACAAGCTGCGGCGGTATAGCACCGCAATTCACCGCAATAAAAGGATAATCAGCACGCACACTTTCCCCGTGGATAGCACGCGCAAAAACCTCCTTCCCCGTTCCTGTGTCTCCACTAATCAAAACAGCAATGTCAGACCGAGCAGCTTTACGCCCCAAAGCCACAGGATCGCTCAACCCCGTGTCATGTCCAATCAAATTATCAAAATGCAGCGCCCCTTCTTGTTGGCGTTTAAGCCGCGCAACTTCCTTGGTAAGCGTACCAAGCTTAAGCGCATTTTTAACCGTTATCACCATGCGTTCCACTTCATAGGGCTTAACCAGAAAATCCATAGCTCCCAAGTGCATAGCCTTAACTACATCATCAATATCACGACTACCAGTTAGCATAATTACAGGAAGAACTGGATATTTTTGACGAATAATTTCCAGAGCTTCCATTCCGCCCATAACCGGCATGCTAACATCTAAAATAACAAGCTTTATGGACTGAACATTTTCATTCTCTTCCAGCTTCACCAATGCTTCACGCCCATTTCTTGCCTGAAGTGAGTTAAACCCCATACGTCGATGCAATAGCCTAGACAACATCTTACTTTGTGTTTCATCGTCTTCTACGATCAAAACCGGATACGTCATCTGTTTTCCTTTTCATTGTTCGTGGACATAATTTACCACAACAAAACGCAAAAGAATTTAACCAATACGTGTGTATTCAAATCTCTTGTAGCCTATTTTTATACAAACATAATTACTCAAAAAAAACCGTCTATTATAGAGAGAAAAACTGTTTTTCTCATTTTCATACGTTCGATTATAAGAAAATCATTCCAATCAATTTAGTAACTAATTGATTTATATGCAAAACTATTTGGCACAACTTTTGCGCTATTAAACAGATAAATATATAGATTTTTGGTTGAATTTTTTTATAATTGCTCTGGGGTAACAATCAAGGAGAATTACTTTTGGTTAGGGAAGGATTAGGTCATGCAGATTATCTCACAAAGCAGCGAAAACCACTTGTTACAAGATTTAAGATCCCTTTGGCAAAACAACACACAATACAGGTGCTTGCAATTTAAATTTTCCCAAACTGAAAAATATAACGATGAATGGCCTGATTTAATATCAGCAGAATTAACATTGTTTTTCGAAGACGTGTTTTTGGATGTATATGTCTGTAAAGATCACGATATTTTTATTATCAACCGGACGATGACACATAAACGTGTCGCACAATTTCTAACCCACCTAGGACCAAAACTTGGGCCAGCCCGTGACGAAATATCCGGGCTAGCCTCTCTTTATGAAATTGGTATAGATTGGGCAATACTGCGATCTATTTGCGAGAAAAAAATTGATACTATCAGATTAGAAAGATACATAGCCAAACAAGGAAAAGAGAGTAAACACCACAAAGACGATATAAACACAGAAGAAAAATCACAAACAATTAAAGAAGCCAACGAAGAAATGGTTCTCTCCCTCCCTCGCCGACGCAAAAATCGTAAAGTAACAGAGATTTTAGTCGTCGAAGACGATCCACTATCTCAACGTCTTATAGGTAACGCTTTAAAAGATACACATAGCTACACAATTATAGGCGAAGGAAAAAAAGCATGTATGACATATCTTATAAAAGCACCAGATATATTGTTCCTTGATATTGGATTACCCGACATCAGCGGCCATGAGGTTTTAAAGAGTATTTTTGAAATAGATCCAGAAGCCTATGTTGTAATGTTCAGCGGCAATGGAGATAAAGAAAACGTTCTTAAAGCTATCGATGTCGGGGCAAAAGGTTTTTTAGGAAAGCCATTTACACTCGACAAACTAATGCAATACATTGAAAAATCACCACACATAAAAGGAAAATAGCATTAATGTATTCTACTTTTAATTCGGCCATTTACCGTATTAACTTAATAAACACAATAAAGTACTTACAAAACGTGTAGGAGTAAAAAATGGACATTGTTACAACTGATGCAAACAGAGAATTGTTTGATTTAACATCATCCATCGCGCAAAATTCTCAAACCTGGCAAGGATGGTTTTGCCTCAAAATAGACCTAACAACACGTAATGGCACATCATATGAGGAAGGTCTAAACTGGGTACGTTCCATCATAAAAACACACTTAAAAGACATACAAGGACATGCTTATTTTTGTGAAAACAATTCTGTTCATATCCTCTGCAAACCTCCTTCAGAAAAAATCCTAGAACAAACAGGTGAACAAATATGCGATATAATTGAATCTGAAACCAAAGAAAAATCCCTGTATACCCTTTATGATTTGTGTTCGCACGGTTTAGACTATGTGCAAGATATAATGGGAGCTACCGGAAATATTTTTTCTCTTCCCTCATCAACAACATCTCAAGAAACAGAAGAGCCCTCTTCACCACAACACCCCAAAACGCCTTGGGGGAAAACTTTATCATCATTACAAAATGCCCCTAAAGTCCTTCTTGTCGAAGACGATCCCATCACCCGCTGGATGGTACGTAATTCACTTAAAGATATATGTGACTTTGCCACAGCATCCACAGCCAGAAAAGCCTATGCTATGTATACATCTTACCAACCAGATGTCGTTTTTCTAGATATCAACCTTCCTGATAAAGACGGTAGAATAGTGCTCAAATGGGTTATCGAACACGATCCCGGAGCTTGTGTTGTCATGTTTTCCAGCGAAGACTCACTAGAAAATATTACTGAATGCCTAAATAACGGAGCAAGCGGTTTCGTTACCAAACCTTTTTTAAGAGAGGATCTCATTCATTATGTCCGACCTCATACTGAGTAATCACATGCTCATAGATATTATCATGTATTTTGTTGTCAGCATGTACGTGTTTGGAATGCTGGTTTGGTTCGCCTTCATAAAACCCCGAAAAATAACGCGCGAGTTACGACAAGCATTAAACGACGCTTTGCACGAGCTTGAGCAGATAATGCAACTCACGAAGAATAATCCTAATTCCATCGTATGCATTAGCTTTGAAGGAGAAATTCTTTTTTCAAACCCTGCCGCAACAAACAAATTTCCAGATATTACAGAAAAGGGCTTTGACCACTCTGTGCTTCAAAATTTGGAAGGCCTGAAAAACAACGTCATAAACAGACCAGATGAAGAACATGTCTTAAACAGAGAAATTAATTGCGAAGGGGGATTTTATAACCAAAACATCTCATCCATTGATTATAACGGCAAAGAAGCATTGATAATTTACAGTTACGACACAACCGCACATAAAATCTCTGAAAAGAAGTTGCAAATTACAAAAGAAGCCGCAGAAGCTGCCAACCGCGCTAAAAGCGATTTTCTCGCCAATGTCTCCCATGAGCTACGCACACCCATGAACGGCATTATCGGTTTATCACAACTGCTGATGGAGTCAACTCAAGAAGAGGAACAAAGAGAACTCTCGACTGCTGTGAACAGTTCTTCGCGCAATTTATTAATCCTGCTTAACGATATTTTGGATCTCTCTAAAATTGAGGCCGGGGAGCTGACATTGGAACACATTCCTTTTGACCTCCGTCACACAATTTCTCAAACTGTTGACCTGCTCAGGCCTATTGCATCACGCAAAAGCGTTATTCTCGACAGCGTGATTAGCCCGATTGTTCATGAGCGTATAATCGGTGACCCTGCCCGCTTGCAGCAAATATTAAACAACCTGATTAGTAACGGTATTAAATTTACTGAAGACGGCTATGTGCGCTTGGATGTCACAAGCGGCCGAAACAAAGATAATCAGACAGAGCTTCACATATATGTTGAGGATACCGGGATTGGTATTCCCAAAGACAAACGTGAGATCATCTTCCAGAAATTTACTCAGGCCAATGTTTCGACTGCCCGCAAATATGGGGGAACGGGGCTTGGCCTGTCAATCATCAGGGAACTTGTAAATAAAATGGAAGGGACAATCAGTGTTGACAGCGTTATTGATAAAGGAACAACCTTCTTTGTAAAAATACCCGTTGAAATCGCCGGAACCGCAAAGAAATCCTCTTCGAAAAAAGGGCGCAAAAATATATCTATTAATACCGATGCCAAAATACTTGTTGTGGATGACCACCCGATCAACTTGCTGTTTATGCGCAAAGTCTTGAAAAAAATGGGCTGTAAAAATGCAGACGA
>JAGLKS010000206.1 GCA_023140905.1 Alphaproteobacteria bacterium
ACACACACAGAACAAGACGCAGTATGTAATCAGTAAGGTAAAGAATACGCAGAAAAGAGCTAAGAATAAGGCTTTAAGTCTAGAGCAACTTGTTACTGTCTCATTAGGATACAACAGACTGTTTTAATCTCAAGCGAATAAAATTATTGTCGCTTTCATCAAGTGTAATTTTAAAACCGTATTTATCTGCAAAGAGATTCATAATGTAAGGGTGGATTAACTTATGGTTCAGATCTTCAACAGACACTTTTCGCTCTAATGTGTTTAGATAATTTTTTCTTAAAGCTGCATTTTCACCTTCAGCATTAATCAACAAAGAGTTATCGCCTTCAGCTTTGATTGATATCACACCACCTTTAGGCAGAGATTCTACAATCAGTAGCAGGCAACACATTAGAAGTTTAGGGAAACCCCGGTGAGGGACAAAACCAATATCCATATAAGGGTCCCAGTCTTGTTTTACGCGCTTATCACCATCTATGAATTCACCGAAAGTCTGATGGATTTGCTCTAGTTTAATGCTTTCATCAGCACCGCCTAGCCCATAAGTCATACGCAATATTTTTAGCTTGGCATTCGCTTGTGTAGTGCTAAAGGAAATAAGCGAGATAATATTATCATCGGCGCCTATTTCTTCCAAAAGTTCTACGCCATTGGAAACAGCACCAACAGGGCTGGTTAGATCATGGCATATTTTCGAGGCAATAAGTTCACTAAGAAGGGTAGTATCTTGGTCGTTCATAAAATGAAGTCTCTTAAGAATGAAAAAAGCGTTTTAAAGATTTGGATACCAAACCAAAACGCTTTCTCCTTTTGATTCGATACTAAACGTTCAGAGTATACCCTATTTTTTCAATGGCTTCACCCGCCATCTTTTTCAATTGTTCCAAACCTTCGATGCTACTTGCTTCAATACGTGCAACCAGAACGTTCTGTGTATTTGACGGGCGGACTAACCACCAACCATCAGGAGTTGAAACACGCACGCCATCTGTATTATCCAGTTTAATGCTGCTATCTTGTGCTGCCAAAGCTTCAAGTTCTTTGGAAATCTGTGGGACAAGATCAAATTTTTCTTTCTCATCGACTTCAATGCGTAGCTCAGGAGTGTTAAGCAATTTGGGTAAATGCGCTGTTAAAGAAGACAATCCATTTTCAGCTACGGACAGGGCGTTTAAAAGACGTACAGCACAGTAAAGGGCATCGTCATAGCCGTAATATTTATCAGCAAAAAAGATATGACCGGAAAGTTCACCGGCCAAAGGTGCATTCAATTCCTGCATTTTTGCTTTTACAAGAGAATGTCCTGTTTTCCACATAACAGCTTTGCCGCCCATTTTGTTGATTTCATCAAACATAAGCTGTGAACATTTAACATCACCGATAATAGTGGCCTCAGGATGGTTGTCCAAAACTTCACGAGAATAAATGGTCATCAAAAGGTCGCAACGCAAGATTGAGCCTTTTTCATCAATAACGCCGATACGGTCCCCGTCACCGTCAAAAGCAATTCCCAAGTCACATTTTTCTTTTGCAACAAGAGTTTGTAGATCCACTAGATTTTCATCAACTGTCGGGTCGGGGTGGTGATTAGGGAAGTTGCCGTCAATCTCATCATAAAGCAAGTGGTGTGTGCCCGGTATTCTTGCAGTAAGCATACGCAATATTTCACCCGCGGAACCGTTACCGGCGTCCCATGCAATTGTTAGATCATGTTTTGCACCTAGGTTAAGGTCTTTAATGAGGCGGTCAACGTAGCTCTCTTTAATATCACATTCTATGATTGAGCCTTGTCCTTCTTTAAGAACGCCGTTTGCAGAGATTTCCCCGATTTCCTGAATTGTTTCGCCAAAAACAGGCAATTTATTCAGCATCATCTTAAAGCCGTTATAATCAGAAGGATTATGTGAACCCGTAACCATTATTCCTGCATCAGCACCAAAATGTTTGACGGAAAAATAAAGCATCGGAGTAGGACCCATGCCTACATTAACAACACGTACACCCGTATCTTTCAGGCCTTCACAAAGACTTTTAGATAAAGAAGGAGAGCTTAAACGTCCATCACAACCGACACAGATTGTATATGCTTCATCCATAGGCTCTATATCGATATTGTCTTGAACATAGCTTCCAAAGGCACGACCTAGTGCATAAGCGTCATCCTCAGATAAGTTTTTACCAATTTGTCCGCGAATATCATATTCACGCAAAATCGTAGGATCAAATTTATAGCTCATATGTAATAACTCCCTTTAATTTTCTGGTTTCTTAACTGTTTATCTGTTTAAGTATAGTGCGTATGCCGTCGCTAACTTTGGGGTCTTTAAGTCCGTATGCTAGATTGGCAGCAATAAACCCTAAGCGGCTACCACAGTCAAAGTGATCGCCTTTAAAACGTAAGCCATGGAGAGGCTGGTTTCCAATCAGTTTTGCTATAGCGTCGGTCAATTGTATCTCATTTCCAGCTCCACGTTCAAATACAGAAAGATGTGTAAAGACTTCAGGCTGGAGAATATAGCGTCCGATGACAGATAAAGTTGAAGGGGCGTTCTTAGGCTCCGGTTTTTCAACAAGACCTTTAACTGAAACAATATCACCATTATCTTTTTCAATATCCAGAATGCCGTATTTCATGGTTTCTTCACGGGGCACTTCTTTCACAGCTACAATGTTTCCGCCATGCTCATTATAAGCCTGAATCATCTGCGCTAGACAGCCGGTTTCGTGATTTACGATATCATCGGGAAGAATAATGGCAAATGGCTCATTGCCGACCAGTTTATGTGCACACCATACAGCATGTCCAAGACCTAATGGTTTAGGTTGACGTGTCAAAAAGAGTTTGCCTGCAGTAATTTCTGAATTACGTACAGCGGTTAGCACATCATTTTTGTTTCGCTCTATAAGTGTTTCTTCCAGCTCAGGCTGATAGTCAAAATGTTCTTCCAGCATGTTTTTATAGCGGCCTGTTACAAAGATAAATTCCTCGATACCGGCATCGCG
>JAGLKS010000207.1 GCA_023140905.1 Alphaproteobacteria bacterium
CTGCTGTTGCCGTTCAACTTCATCCCTGACATACACAATTAGCCCTTCAATATCCGCGGCACTTGCATGACCGGTATTAACAATAAAATTAGCGTGCACAGGAGAAATTTGTGCACCTCCTTGTGTTTTGCCTTTATAGCCTAAGTCCTCAATGGCTTTACCAGGAGGGCCAATCGTTCCATACATTTTAGGATAACTCAAAAAAACAGAGCCACAACTAGGATATTTTCTTGGGAATTTCTTGCTGCGTGAAATCAAAAGCTCTAATGCCTTGCTGCGCAATAAAGCAATATCTCTGTCCATTTTATAATGAAATGTTGCTTCTATAACCATACATTCCATCTTTTGCAGTGCTGAAGAACGGTAGCCAAAGTCACACTCGTCCTTGCTCAATGTCTTTATATCACCGTTTTTATCAATAATAGTCACATCAACAAGCTGCTCACCGATGCCTTTACGTAAACTTCCTCCGTTCATGATAATTAAACCGCCCAGCGCACCGGGAATGCCTATAGCATGAATAGCACCATCAAGCCCATTATTAATGAGATTCCTAACATAGTAGGGCACCCAAAACCCTGCGCCCACACGCACGAAGCCGTCTTTATCTATATTCAGATTGTTAAAGTTGTTCCCCGCAATTTTCACTAAAACACCGCGATACCCTGCATCATCAAATAAAATATTCGATGCGCTACCAATAACTGTATAAAGCGCATTATGCTTTTTTAGACAACGCATCACGCTAGCCGCAGTTTCTATGTTATCAGGCTCAATAATTAAATCTGCTTTTCCACCAATTTTGTACCATGACACGTCACATAGAGAAACATTTTGCTGCATACTAGCAGAAGGAACAAGCTCTCCCAGAGCATGAATTAGTTTCTTATTGACGAATTGTTTTTTATCTTCGGATGGTGACACTCTATATTACCCTTATATAACGATCATTGTGATTGCTTCGAAGGTATCCATTGTCAATGTTTATTACAACAGAGAAGATTATGTTTTAGATTCCGTGCAAAGCTTTATTGCATTGATTTATTGCATGAAACTACTATACATTAAAGACTTGCGGGATGGGCTATATATAAATAACAGATATTAACGCTCTACCTTCAAGTAAACAATTTCAGTAGAAGAAAGGTTCAATTTTTTATGATTAAATCCTATATCATTAATATGGAGAGAAATCCTGAACGTATGGATTCGATGATAAAACAATTCCGTGCACTAGATCTGCCATATCAGCGTCATGTCGCTATTGATGGACAAAAAGTAAGCGATGATGATTTTGAAGCCTTTGCCAAAGCACGTCCACGGGTTCGCGCTGTAGGGAAATGGACAAAAGGAAAAATGGGATGCAATTTAAGCCATCGTGGTTTGTGGAAAATTGCGGCACAATCTTCTGATCCTTACATCGCAATTTTTGAAGACGATGCCATAATTTCAGATGAGATGAAAACAGCTTTAGAAACATCAAGCTGGATTCCACAAGATGCTGATATTATCCGTTTGGAATCTACAGCATGGATGAAATGTTTATTATCTAAAAACCCTGTTCAAACACTTGGAGAAAGAAAACTCCATAAGATCCGCCCTAACACACATCGCAATACTTTTCCTATGGGAGCCGGTGCCTATATTTTAAGCCGTGACGCTGCACGCAAGCTTATCGAGGCTCCTTTGGATGTCTTTGTTTATACAGATCGTTCGCTTTTTGATTGTGCGTCATCAAGTATTGCAAAAAGTTTTAACATATATCAAGTAACCCCGGCATATTGTATTCAAGATAAATTTTATCATGAGAATGAAGACGATATTGTTTTTAAAAGCAATATTGAGAAAGGTGACGAAAGCAAAGAACAACTCTATGTTAGCGGTAATAAAGTAAAGGCCTTTTTGCGTAAATACGGCAGCAAGATAGGGCTTTTTCAGGTTTTCAATTTTGCTCGGCGTATTTTGTATTACTTAGAAGGATACAGAGTAGTTCCCTTTAAATTATAAGTTAGAAAGTCTTTATTAACGTGTCGTCACCTTCGCTTAAAAACCAGTACGTTTTTTATCGCAACGATCAGGAACAGGCCCATTTTTCTTTTGAACCGGAAAATCCAACATGCCTGGATCATGTCGATTATAAGTATTTTGGTCGGGTCTTACACGCTCTTGAGCCTCAAATAAAAAACCGTGGCCTGATAATTTATGTTACAGGGTGGACTGTTCATGAGCTTCCTAGTTATGGCCCTAATGTTATATCCTGTATCCTGCAAGATGAGTGGGGAAGAGAGCCTCATTATCGCGATAAAGTTGGTATGGTTTTTAAAACATGCGGAACAAATCCTTATAATTTGCAGGCTTATCAGCATGGAGGAGGATATGATTATATTAGCAACTTTCTTGGACAAAGCCTCGCTTTTTCACGGGGATATAAAGGTTGCGCAAAAACGCTTATATCACGAATAAAAGGAAAACATATTGCTCCGGTTTATGAAATCCCTTTGGGATATTATGCAAACGAAGCTGTTCCCTATATTCCTTTTGAGAGCCGCAAGAACGATGTTTTCTTTGCTGGCAGTATTCAACATGTCGCACAAAAGAAACTTTCAATAAGGCGCCCAAAGGAACTTGCCAGAGATAGAATGTCTCAGGCTATTGGCTCACTGCAAGAAAGCCATCCCGATATTCATGTTAAAACATCTATTACTTCAGGCTTTGGAGAAAGCATTGTTAGTAATAATCAAGCATACGCACAAAATATGATGGATACAAAAATAGCGTTCATTCCACGTGGGGCTAATTTAGAGACGTTTCGTTTCTATGAGGCTATCCGATATGGCTGTATCCCTGTAGGGGAAGCCTTTCCTAAAGGTTGGTTTTATGATGACGCTCCAATTATAATGCTTAGTGATTGGTCTGATATCTCTAAAGAAATTCCTGCATTATTGAATGAT
>JAGLKS010000208.1 GCA_023140905.1 Alphaproteobacteria bacterium
CTTTGCGTCGAGTATATGACCAAATGCCTGAACCTCGATGGGTTATCTCTATGGGATCATGCGCAAATAGCGGCGGATGTTATCATTATTCATATTCTGTAGTACGCGGATGTGACCGTATTATTCCGGTAGACATTTACATCCCAGGATGTCCTCCAACAGCTGAAGCTATGATCTACGGCTTAATGCAATTGCAGAAGAAAATACAAAGGGAGGACACGCGCATTGCCCGATGATTCCCTATTAGATCTTGCGGAATATATTTCCGAAAAGCTAGATGAACATGTAGTTTCACATGAGTTTGTTCATGATGAACTTATCCTTCATGTGCATACAGAATCTATCATTCATGTTCTCCAATTTATGCGTGATGCTAGAGAATGTGAATTTACCGTATTATGTGATATTTGCGGGGTAGATTATATTGGACGTCCTGTCCGTTTTGACGTAGTTTATTCGCTGCTTTCTTTGCGCCAGAATAACCGCGCTCGCGTTAAAATATCTGTTGAGGAAGACCAGATCGTTCCTAGTGTTTCCGACTTATTCAGCTCTGCTCTTTGGTATGAGCGTGAAGTTTGGGATATGTATGGTATACCGTTCTCAGACAATCCTGATTTACGGCGCATCTTGAGTGATTACGGCTTTGAGGGACATCCTTTGCGCAAAGACTTTCCTCTAACGGGTCATGTTGAGCTGCGTTATGATGATGAGCTAAAACAAGTTATATACGAGCCTATGCATCTTACTCAGGATTACCGCGATTTCGATTGTTTAAGCCCGTGGGAGAAAATACCTGATATACAACAGCATCCCGAAGAAGAAACACCTGAAGAACCTGACAAAAAAGGGGTAGACTAAGACCATGCCTCTGACAAATAATACTGATACGCCTGACATTACCATAAGCGATGAAACACATATCAAGCCCTATACTATGAATCTGGGACCACAGCATCCGGCTACAAATGGTGAGTTCAGACTTGTTCTTGAGATGAATGGCGAGATTGTCGAACGGGCTGACCCTCATATTGGCTTGCTTCACAGGGGTACGGAAAAGCTGATCGAGCATAAAACCTATACACAAGCTATTCCATATTTTGATCGTCTGGATTATTCCTGCTCTATGAATCAAGAACATGGTTTTGCGTTGGCAACAGAAGCTCTACTCGGCATCACAGCACCCAAGCGAGCACAATATATCCGCGTTCTGTTCTGTGAGATCGGGCGGATATTAAACCACATTATTAACATCACCACTTTTGCCCTAGATATAGGAGCAATAACACCATCCTTATGGGGATTCGAAGAACGTGAGAAGGGTATGGAACTTTATGAGCGTGTCAGCGGTGCTCGTATGCATGCTAATTATTTCCGCCCCGGTGGTGTAGCAAAAGATCTGCCTCAAGGTTTATGTGAGGATATTTTGCAATGGTGTGAGAATTTACCAAAAGCTTTAGGTGATCTGGAAACGTTGCTCACAGATAACCGCATCTTTAAGCAACGTACAGTAGATATAGGTATTGTCAGTCCTGAAAAAGCGCAAGACTGGGGCTTTTCCGGTCCAATGTTGCGGGCTTCCGGTATTGCTTGGGATTTACGCAAAAGCCAGCCTTACGAAGTTTATGAAGATATGGATTTTGATATTCCCATAGGAAAAACCGGAGATTGTTATGCACGCTATCTGGTGCGTATGGCCGAAATGTATGAGTCTATCAAGCTCATTAAGCAAGCTATTGAGAAAATGCCGGAAGGACCTGTATGCATTGATAGCTACAAAATAACACCGCCACCGCGTGCGGAAATAAAATCATCCATAGAAGCTTCGATCCATCATTTCAAATTGTTTAGTGAGGGCTATCACGTTCCCAAAGGTGAGACATACACAGCAATAGAAGCCCCAAAAGGTGAATTTGGCGTGTATCTGGTTTCTGATGGTACGAATAAACCTTATCGCTGTCATATCCGCGCTCCGGGCTTTGCTCATATACAAGCTCTGGATTACATGAGCAAAGGCCATCAACTCTCCGATATGGTTTCTATTATTGGTTCACTTGATCTTGTATTTGGAGAAATTGATAGATAAAGTAGTTTGGTTGGTAAAAAAAGGATATTCCCCGAAAGGTATGACATGTTTAACTCTAAATTAAAAAAATCGATATTACTCAAAATATGTATGATTGCCGTTGCTCTGATTGTTTTTTCATCAACAAATAGCAGCGCACAGGAAAAACCTCCATGGCAAATCAAAAATGAAAAACATAAAAAAGAATGTGCTGAAGGAAGGGAAAAAGTTAAGGCCAGAGCGATTGAGAAAGCTACCGTATTAGATGAGTCTCTCCGTGATGAGTTTGTGAGCAAAGTCCTAGAAAAGTATAATGGTTCATGCAGAGCAACAAAAAAAGGTGAAAGTTTTTATGAGCCTTTACTGATTGGCTATGAGGCTGTTGAAGGATGTTTGCGTGGGATTGAAAAAAATTATGAAAAAAGCCTCCAATTTACAAAAAGAATGAATGAGAGTGTTAAAGAAGATCGGGCGAACGGCACTATATTTAAGGATGAACACGGCAAATGGAAAAACAAAAATGAGAATAAGTATCAGAAAGGCCTAAAAACTGAAATAACTCCATTGTCTGAAGTTAAAAGGCGGATATCTAGCTGCGACATGGACTTAAGCCGTTGCGTAGACGCAGAAAAACTCCGCGCACGTCTGACCGGAGATACAAGACTGAGACATCTTTTCAGCATTGGTCCACGTTCAATGGGCACTTATGTTCAAAAAGAAAAATTCGATGAATATGACGCTTGTCGAGTAGACTATATTATTAAAAAAGTGTCCTCAAGCAAAGCTTTTCCGTTTGGTGCTGGTTACAATATTGGTGCAGAAGAGTGCGGAGAATTTAGGTGAACTTCCACCAGCTTACGTAGGCGGTCTTATTACGCAAATACAAAACTGATACCATCCTTGTCTTTTGTTATACAAGTTATTATACAAGTATATTTGACAATGTAGGAATTATGTCCTATACTTCATCTCATGACTGAGAAGAACACGAAACAACAAGGAAAGGAAAACACCCAATTGGCCAAAAAGTTAGCCGATAAGGCAAAAATTCTCCGTATCTCTACAAACAAACTATACAAAACACAGGAAAAATCACAATTTGAAGTATTTAGCAGCGTTGTGGAATACAGCCATACCATCGGATTCTTCTGGCAAGACATTACCTGAGCGTTGAGCTTTATCTTTGGCTTCATGATAATCATCGCGCTGCCATGTAAACATTCCGCGCTCTGGATGAGGCATCATTGCCGCCACTCGCCCGGTCACATCTGTAAGGACTGCTATATCAAATACGGAGCCATTTGGGTTATATGGAAATTCCTCTTTTGCAAATCCACCTTCCGGCATTATATAGCGTGCGGCAATTTGTTCATTGGCTTTTAGAGCCTTGAGCGTATCATCATCCATCATAAAACGGCCTTCACCATGAGCTACAGGAAGATGTAGCTTTTCAATACCGTCATACCATGGAGAATTGCTATCTACTTTGAGGTCAATCCAGCGGCACTGATAACGCGCTGTTGTATTGTAAGTCACAGCTACATCGCGCTTGCCGTATTCGCTCAAAGCAGGGACTAAACCCAGATTTACCAAAATCTGACATCCGTTACATATACCAAGGGTTAGGGTATCCCGCTCCACAAAACATTTCAACTCATCAAAGATAGCGAGTTTCATTTTCTGTGCAAAAGCATTGCCTGAACCTGTATCATCACCATAGGAAAATCCGCCGGGAATAGCCAATATCTGATAGTCTTGTAAAGAAGAGGGGCTTTCTATCAAATCATTGATATGTATAATTTTCCCCTCAATGCCGCAATGATTAAACGCAAAGAGTGTTTCTTCCTCACAATTCAATCCATAGCCACTTAATACAATTACGTTTGCACTCATAATAATTTCCTACTAATAATCTTTCAACGGTGCTTTATAAGCCTCATCCAGTCTCTTAATATCCAGCTTTAATAAATCGCGAATAAACAGATTTTCACTGCTTGAAACAGAACCGATATAATGACATTGCTCAAAACCTTTAAAATTCTTCTCAAACGCTTTTTTATT
>JAGLKS010000209.1 GCA_023140905.1 Alphaproteobacteria bacterium
CGCCATTGTCCCAGTTGTGAGCAACGTTTTACTACTTTTGAGCGAGTTCAATTGCGTGAAATGACGGTTATTAAAGGCGGTGGTCGTAAGCAACCATTTGATCGTGATAAAATTATTCGTTCTATGCAAATTGCTTTGCGCAAGCGGCCAATAGACTTGGATGCTATGGAAAACGCTGCTAATAAAACTGTTCGTAGGCTCGAATCAGAAGGTGAAGCCGAGATATCATCAGAAAAGATCGGTGCTTATGTTATGGAATCATTGATTAATCTGGATGCTGTCGGATATATCCGGTTTGCTTCGGTATATAAAGATTTCCGTAATCCAGAGGATTTTAATGATTTTCTTAGAAAAGTAACAGATCTTAAAGAGAAAGCGCGAGTCAAATAGACTTTCATCATTTATGCTTCAGGTAAGGTTAATTCATGATTTCAGAAACTGACATTCATTATATGCGCTCTGCTTTAGCTTTGGCGCGTAGAGGGCTGGGGCGCACAGCACCTAATCCATCTGTAGGCTGTGTTATTGTAAAAGACGGGGTTGTTATATCCAGAGCCCGCACAGATGATCTTGGGCGGCCGCATGCAGAAAGTCTGGCATTAGAACAGTTGTCACAAGGACAAGGTGCTCAAGGTTCTACGCTTTACGTTACTCTTGAGCCATGCACGCATTATGGTGAGACTTCTCCATGTGTTCAGGTAATTATAGATGCTAAAGTTGTGCGTGTTGTTATTGGTATACTTGACCGGAATCCTGTTGTGAGCGGAAAATCTCTTCCTATTCTTAAGGAAGCCGGAATTGAAGTAGAAGTTATGCAAGGGCAATTAGAGGAAGAATGTGCTGTGCTGAATGCTGGTTTTTTCAATTCAATCAATGAGGAAGCTCCACGTCCTTATGTAACGCTTAAAACAGCATGTTCTTTAGATGGCAAAATAGCCATGGCTTCAGGGGAAAGCCAGTGGATTACAGGAGAGTATGTCCGGAAGCGCGCGCATTTATTACGTGCTAGCCATGATGCAGTTTTAGTGGGAATTGGTACAGTCCTTAAAGATGATCCGATGCTAAGTGCGCGAATTGATGGGTTAAATCATGATGGCGTGCGTATTGTTCTTGATACGCATCTTAGAACACCGCAAGACAGCGTTCTTGTTAAAAGTGCTTATGCCCGGCGGTTATGGGTTTTACATGGTAAAGCAGATACTTTAGAAGGAGATGAAAATGCTTTTATTGCTGCCGGGGTGCAATTACATGAGATTGATAACATAAAAGACATAAGTGCTGTTCTGGCTTTGCTTGCTAAAAAAGGTGTTACGCGTTTATTGGTTGAAGGTGGAGCGAGGCTTCATGCTTCGTTTCTGCGTTCTAACTTATATGATGAGTTGGTGATCTATCGTGCACCAAGCTTATTAGGAGAGGAAGCTAAGAATGTTTCAGGAGATTTTCGTATTGAAACTTTAGCTCAACGTCATGATGTGCAATTGGTAGAACACAGATGTCTTGGTGTAGATGCCATGGAACGCTATAAAAGAATTTAGACGAAAAAGACAACAAAAAGGATAGATAAAAGAATGTTTACAGGGTTGGTGCAAGAAATGGGGACGGTCCGTTCCGTTAATGGGACACAAGATAGTAAGCGCATTGAAGTTGAAGTGTCAGACCGGTTCATGAAGGTTCAAATAGGTGCGTCTGTTTGTTGTTCGGGATGCTGTCTCAGTGTTGTGGAGAAGTCAGAAAATTGTTTGTTTTTCGATGTTTCCCGTGAAACGCTAGATAGAACCATAATCGGTTCATGGGATGTTATGACTCGCATAAATCTTGAACCCTCCTTACGTATGGGCGATGAGATGGGCGGGCATATTGTATCAGGCCATGTGGATACTACTACCAAGCTTCTAAGTATTAAAAAAGAAGGGGAATCCCGCAGATTGGAAATCAAGATTCCAGAAAGCTATGCGCAGTATATTGCATCTAAAGGCTCAGTGGCACTGGATGGAATATCCCTTACAATTAATGAAGTTGAACCGACGCATTTTGGAATCAATATTATTCCTCACACATGGAATAATACAACGATTGGTTTGCGGAAAGTAGGCGATGAACTTAATTTGGAAATCGATATGCTGGCACGGTATGTGGCGCGTATGATGGATGTTAAGGAAGGGCAGTGAAATGGATGCAAATCAGATGCATCAAAACAAGGCTATTTCAAAACAGGGCGTATCGAAAGCATCGGAAGAGCGGTCTGTAGATGATCTGAGCATGCTTTCTTCTATTGATGAAATTATTGCTGATATGCGTTCAGGCAAACCCGTTATTATTGTCGATGATGAAGATCGTGAGAATGAGGG
>JAGLKS010000021.1 GCA_023140905.1 Alphaproteobacteria bacterium
TTAGTTTAAAGGGAGAACAAGTCAGCTTTGCAACGGGTGATATTTTTCACCATAGTTATCTCAGTGATATTCCCAAACTTCCGGAACAGAGTGGTAAGAAAAACAAGCTTTTTTCCATTAATCTGGTCCCTTTTTCGCAGATAAGAGAGCGTGGATTTGAGGTTCATGATGATGGGCTTCCTATTATATCGATGGATGTCAAGGAGACGCTTGATTTTACTAAAGAGGAGTTCTTTTCTTTATATGATTTTGATGCTGACATTGATGTAGGAGAATCTTTACAAGAAGGACTAACAGATGAGGAATTCGCAGAGCTTGTTGATAATGTAATTAAGAACGAAATCAGAGAAGGCGAAGGTGCTAATTTTCTTATTTCCAGAAAATTCCATGGTAAAGTTTCAGAAATTAACCCTGAAGACGCTATGACTATATTTTCTCGTCTTTGTAAAAGTGAAATTACGCCATATATGGTTTTTTGCTTTTTCGATCAGGAACACTTCTTTATTGCTGCCTCACCGGAAAGACATTTAAGTATTAAAGATGATATTGCTTATATGAATCCTATATGTGGCACACTCCCAAAAAAACCAGAGACGTTAAAGCAGGACCTGACGTCTTTTGTGCAAGATGAAAAAGAAATTAACGAGCTTTTCATGGTTGTTGACGAGACACTGAAGCTGATGATGCCCTTGTGTCCGTCTGGTGGGGAGATTGTCGGGCCATATCTACGTGAAATGAGAACGCTGATTCATACAGAGAATGAGTTGAAAGGCAAAACTGATTGGAATCTGGTTGAGGCTTTCAGGGAGACAATGTTTGCTCCGACAATGATTGGTAGCCCATTGAAAAGTGCTTGTCGTATTATAAGGAAATACGAGAATGAGGGACGGCGTTACTATTCAAGTGCCTTGATGCTTTTAAAGCACGATGAAAACGGGAAACAGGAACTGGACAGTGCTATTACTATCCGTATGGTGGAATTCCAAAAGAATGGTCACTTTACAGTTCAGGCAGGGGCAAGCATTGTGAGGGACTCAATTCCCCGGAAAGAGGCTATAGAAACAAGAGTTAAGGCTCTTGGAATGTTGAAAGCGATTACGACGCCTGAAACAGAAGAAAGAAGACTTCCGGGAGTCTATAGCCCTGAGATAGAAAAACTAATGTTGGCTAGAAATGATCGCCTTTCTCCATTTTGGATTAACAAGCAAAGTTTGAATGAAACCCCTAAAGAACTGAAAGGGAAGTCTATTTTCATTATTAATAATGAGGATGATTTTGTTTATATGATGGCTCACTTGCTTGAGCATATGGGAGCGTCAGTTAAAATTAAAAGTATCAAGAATATAGGGAAAGGCATTGATGCTGCTCGCAACTTTGATATGGTCATAATTGGTCCGGGACCTGGAGATCCTAATGATCGTCAGGATCCAAAGATGAATAAAATCAGGAATATAATAGAAATTTTGAGAAAAGGCGAAGGTGGGCAGAAGTTCTTTGGTATTTGTCTTGGACATCAAGTTCTTTGTAGTGAATTAGGCCTCTCAGTAGAAAAACTCCCATTCCCGTTGCAAGGCGTGCAAAAATCTGTAAATATTTTCGGAGATAAATATGAACTCGGATTTTATAATACGTTCTGCCCAAAAATTCGACCTGATTTTTTTAGTTCAAGTTTTTCTGTAGCAGAAGATCAAGAAGGTTTTGTCTTTGCTACGAGAGCGTCTGACTTTGGAAGTATACAGGGACACCCAGAGTCAATCCTTTCAAAAGACGGATATAGGTTGCTGCAAAACGAATTATCTCGCTTACTTTTTCCGGAGATCCAATGAATCACAAGAGTCTTATTATTAAGTAGTATTGAAAAAGGGAGTATAAAGGAAAGCTATTACGTTATGGGTCAAGATTATAACATTAGCTCTTTTTTGATGGATGAAGCGGAGAAAATGGCATATTGATCCCATTCCTGTTGCAAATGTTCTGCTAATAATCGGCGATGACAATTATCCTGTGTTTTACAGGCGCACAAAAAACAAGCACCGTTTATTTCCTCCGGTGATAAAATATTGGCGATGTTGCGATGGTTAATAAGCTGGATATATTGAATTTCATATTCATCCCAGCTGATCCGATTATCTTTATAGGCTTTAAGAATTTCTGCAGAAGGTGCCAGCTCTTGCCGATATTCATATGCTACGCCCGCAATTTCACCCAAGAAATACGGCAAGTCTTTCTTCTTTGCAAATCCGGAAAGCTGTGAACTTGCCCAAAGGCGTGTGTCGATAACTTTCTTTATGCCAACTTGTTTTAACCGCTCAAAAAAGTGCTCCGCGCTGGAGCCTGTAAAACCGATGGTAAACATTTTAATGGGCTGATTAGTCATTATAGAAAAATACGCCACTGCACATTAAATAACAATTGCTGTCTTTATAAACATAGGGTTTTGCCAAGCCAACGCGAATATGAATCTAAAAACAGCAACTTACAGCGCTGGTATTACACAACATAAATCTTGGACTTACTGTTAAAAAAGGCTGGGCCAAAACATAGCGTTCCCGTAATAAGTCGCTCGACCTCTGTTAAGCTGTTGTAATATTCACCCCTATATTCGTAAAACCCTTTGCAGCAACATATGATGTATATTTCACCTCCGTAGGTACGTTCAATTATGGTGCCGTCAACAAGGCGCGTGATGCATTCCCTTGATGCTTTTTCTAATTTTTCTGTATTATAATCCACGGGATCCATATCGTCAGGAAAATTTTCTGGAGTGTTTGGCTCATGCAGTTTACTTTGCAGCTTTCCTAAAATAGACAAAATAGCTTCATCGCGCAGCAAATCTGGCGTACATTTCTTTTTAAGCAGCATTTTATAATCCGCCCGCAATTGACTAATTGATGACAATTGAAGTCTGGCATATTGCTTGATAAGGTAGAGCGCATCATCTTCTTTATCAGCCTCATCAATATCGTTTTCAAAAACATGCAGCGCGTCAACCCATTCTTGTAATGGTATGCGGTTGCACTGAAAAACGACGATAAAAAGTGAAAAATAATTGAAAAAGAACTTTTAATAGATAGTTCTGCGCAGAGCTTTTTGCCTTTAAAAGCAATAATTTCATGCATAAACGCCATAGAAAAACACTTAAATCAACAGGAAAAATACATTAAAAGCAGCATGTTAAGCCTAAAAAGTCTTTTTGATATCTTTTGTGTGATTGTTACTTCGAAACAGAAGATTGAACAATTTTAAGCAAATATTTTTTTTGCGGTGGCGAAGTCTTCTTTTGTATCAATTTCAGTCCATCTTAGCCCGGTAATATCCAGTGTGTTGAACGGAATATTTTTTTCAATTAATCGTTCATAGGCAGCTTCGTAATATTCCTGATGATTTTGTTCGTCCTCCATCATTACTTTTAATTCTTCTAACAAAATCTTTGCTGTCTCAGCACTGATTTTTTCAATACCTATTGACTCGCCGACAGCCTCTTGAGGATTGACGATTTTGCTGGCTTTAACCACCTGATTTTTATTATCAATAATGACTTTGATTTCTTCTACATCAAGGTTGATATTTTTATCAATGCAGAGGCAATTATCATATTCACATTCAATGAGCTTTTTAAGGATTTCCTTATCAAACACCACGTCCGCATCAAATTTTACAAAGTCTGACCCCTCGATAGACTCCATAGCCAACATGAGAGAAAATCCAGTATTTGTTTCTGCGTATTTCTCATTTGTAATGAACCGGGCGTTTAAATCCGGGAAGTTTGCACTGACATAGTCTTTAATCTGTTCTTGTAAATATCCAAGCACAAAAACAACATCATTGATCCCGCAATCCCGAATATGAGAGAGCATCATCTCAAGAATCGTTTTGCCATCAATTTTTAAGAGGCTCTTTGGGCAATTGTCCGTTAAAGGACGAATTCTTGACCCTACGCCTGCGGCCAGAATGATAGCTTTCATTTGTGTTTTTGTTTCAGTGTTTTTCATTATTTCAACAACACCCTCATCTTATTTTTCAATTTTAATTGTGGCTCACGATACCGCGTTTCTAATTCGTTTTCAAGTGATTGAATGTGCTGAATATCCTGAGCTAATATCACAATAGAAAAGGCCCCTGTTTGTAGGAGCGCATCGCAGTTTAGCGGGAAAATAGAATTAGCCCGTTTACCATCATAAATCACAGTCGATAATTGTTGGACTAGTGCAGCGAAAGAGCAGGGCTGAGTATTCAGTTTAACGAACTTCCAAAATGGAACAGCACCAATTTTTTCTTCAATATTATGAACGATGATACGCACATAAGAGGAGCCATTAAAACGTGCATTATTCTCAACCGGAAATATACCCTCGTCAGATACAATATAATCAATTCCTATGACACCACAATATCCAGATTTTGCCATATTGGTCACAATTTTCAGAGAAGTCTGGGTGATAGTATCGTAGACACCGGGTGCCAGTTCCAATCCTTTCAAACTACCCACATGATGCATACCATCTCTACATTCCTGATCAACTATTCCAATGTGGGCTATTTTCCCTTTTCTATCAATGACCCATTGATCATTTGGTGAACTAAACACTTTCAAAAAGGGTTCAATAAGGACAGTTTTTTCATGACTGGCGACAATGGTTTGATATATAGAGGCAAGATTATCACCTTGGGTTTTATATAATGATGCCCCAGTCTCACCCAAAGTACCTCGAATAATTACAGTATCGTGATTAGCTTTATAGCGGTTAATCAAAATTTCCATTTGTCGAAAATTGTCGTTGTCGTCTGCTTGTATTGAAAATACTGCACCATCCACCACAGGGATATCCAACTTCTGGCACAATGCTTTAAATGTTGCCTTATCATTATATTTAAGAGTTTCGGATTCCGCAGCACCAAATAGTTCCGCACCAATAATGTTTGCAGCTATAGTTTCCTGCTGTGTAGAATACCATGGGACATATACTGGATTTCCACCCAACTTTTGTATCATTTTTTTAACAGGGTTGGGGTTTGCTACAATCAGCTCTGACAACGTATGCCCTGTTTCTGGTTGTTTGTATTCAACAATATAATCCGTACCCAAACCATGAGAACTTAACCATTGTTGGTATTCTTTATCCAACGTACCGCGCAAAATAACCAAATCATTGCTACGGGCGGCGGCTAGGGCACGATCACATTTTGAACTGACAGAAGTATTCCGTGTAGGGAATTGAGAGAAATTGTCTGCACTGTAAACAATAACTTCCTTTTCATCATTAGAAATTATAAATCGTAATAACGGATTGTTTGTCATTAATTGTCTCTTTCAAAATGAGTGTTTCACATCAGCTGTTCGTATGTAATAACTGCCAACCATAAAATAACGTCAACACGAAAGCATAAGCAGTAATACCGTAATACCAAGCACCACTCAGTTTCGGAGTTTTAATTGGAGCCACATTTAAGATCGCCAATGCTAGCAAGACAACATAAAGAAGGGGAGTAAAAAGGGAAGGATTGATAAAACTTTCAAACACAAAAAGTAAAACTAAAATAATGCTGTTATTGTCTAATGCTAAACCCTGATAGGTTGATTTCTCAATTAAACCAAATACATTGAAATAACTGAGTCGTAATACTCCGGCTATCGCAATACAGAAAGCTCCGGGGAGAAACCAAGGGTTAAAATTTCCGTAGCTTAATAAAATGATCGCAGGGCAGATTCCAAAGCTAATAATATCAATCAATGAATCAAGTTGCACACCAAAATCCTGCTGTGCTTTCGTGCGATTTTTCATGCGACGGGCAATAATACCATCGCTCCAATCAAAGAACACGGCCCAAATCAACCCAATCATCGCGGCTGGGAAAACCCCTAGAATAGCAAAGTAAATTGCCAGAACTGCGGAACAAAGCCCCGCTAGCGAACAAAGATTTGGTAAGTCTTTGGCGAAAGAAAGTATTGTCGGCGGTGTTATGGATTGGGCATTTTTGTTTTCTACTGAAGACATAATTTTTCCATTCATGTTTTATATTGTGATGCAAAATTCTTACGTTCTACATTCTCATTTACAGACGTTAATATTGAGCGAGGAAAATTGATTGAAGTAACATTTTTGATATTAACCGGACCAAAGCTTCGTAAGATTTCTTTCAGCGATTTCAGGAAAAACTGAATATCATCAAAAGATAATTCACCAATATTTCCGACTTGAAATACTTTATCTTTAAAACACCCCTTTCCTTCATAAATGATAATAGATTTCTTTCTTAATTTTTGTCGAAAAGCAGTAACATCAATGTGAAAAGGTATCTTCACCGTTGTTAAAACGCAGCACATGTCTTTCTCATCAATCAAAAACTCAAGGCCAAGTTTCAACATGCCTTGCCTTAGGATACTCGCTCTATCTCTAAGACCGGCATGGTAATTGTAAATGCCTTTGTCCAGTATATTGATTAGCGTTTGCTCCAAAGCAAAAAACAAAGGGACAGCAGGCGTATTGGGCGTTTGTGAATATGTTTTAATAAAATTATAAAAATTATACAGGTTCAAATAGGTGGATTTGACCGGCATATCCTTTAATTTTTCAAATTCATCTATGCGCCCCACCACAAATGATAATCCAGAATAGGAGCAAACAGCTTTTGAGCTTGAACTTGAGCAAAATGAAATGTGGCATTTCTCCATATTAATCACTTCTGCGCCCGTGCTGCTCACGCAATCCACAATCAACATGGCTCCGTTTTCTTTTGATAATGCACCAATTTTCTCTAGCGGATTTAACATCCCCGAACTGGTTTCATGATGAACCATCGCAACAATATCAATGTCGTGTTCCTGTAGATAGGCTTCCACTTTTTCTAAATCCAGCTTTTCGCCCCAAGCAAAATCCAGTAGAAAAGTATTTTTATTATGAATTTTGGAAATCTTGTGCAGCCGTTCACCAAATTCACCATTGGATAAAATGAGGATGTTTTGATCTCCGATGATGGAGGACATCATGGATTCATTCGCCGCTGTGCCGGAACCAGTAATCACGACCGCACGATAATCCGAAATTGTTTTAATCTCAAAGAGCTGTAGTAACTTATTTTCTACACTTTGCAATAAAGCGTCAAACTCGGCTTCTCGATGACAAATATCTTCTTTGCAAATGGCTTCTTTAACATTTTTGGCCACATTCACCGGGCCGGGTGTGAATAATAATAATTTTTCCATCTTACATTGTTTCTCCAAAATTTAAGTTTACAACACAAAAGTGCTGTTCTCCAAAACCACTGTGCGCGAAGCAATATACTGCTAATCGTGCTGGGGAAGGTCTTGAAAAAGGGGCGACTTTGCCGGATTTCAAGCCTCAGGAAATGGATGCAAGAAAGCATTATAGCAAGAAACATCCAAAATTGAAAGGGGCACGCTATACAATGAATGTTTTATGCCAAATTCAAGGATGTAGGCGATCCAATCCGTACAAGAGTTGCTGGAGAATTGCGCATCAATAAAGGTTAAAAGGCTATCCCGCATTAAAAACATAGCTGAGCGCACCATTACTTTTAAGCATGCGCGGGTGCCATTGATGCGCCGCCTTCCAGATAGCGTAAATTATTTGCTTCAGGCTTTGTCTTATTTGGGCAAAGATAGTATTGATAATGACATTATTCAGCGCTGTGCTGCGCGGCTTGATTCTCGGGATGTACCCTTCAAAGGCATATTTATTCATGAACAAGCTTGTGAACAGCTAGCCACTCAAAACCCCGCAAATACTGGGGTTTCGGGCAAAGAAAAACCGCTCAACATTGCTGTGAGAGCGGTTCGTAATTAGTAAATTGGTTGTGTATTCGTTACGTCGAAACGGAAGATTGAATAGTTTAAAACCTGAAAACCATAAGATTTTTTGATCACCATCTTTTGAACCTTAAAATTACCTCTAAAAACAAACTATAAGTTTATCTGTAGCTACATTTTTAATGAAAATATGCACAAAGACTTGAAAAACATTAAAAATAACGCTATAAATAAACTATGAGTATAACAACAGATAAAAAACTAAAGAATTTGTTAGAGCAATGGCCTTCAGGCCTTGTTGCGACATCACCATGGTTAAAGAAGATGTCCATATCAGGGCAGCTGGCGCAACGTTATCTAAAAAGCGGCTGGATAGAGTCACTCGGGCGTGCCGCCTATAAAAGAACGAATGATGAGATAAACTGGTATGGAGGCCTCGCTTCCCTGCAACAGCAACTTTCACTTGATGTGCATTTGGGCGGTCCTACGGCATTATCGGTAAAAGGCTCCGCTCATTATGTCCGGCTTGGGAAAGAAAGAGTATTCCTGTTTTCTGCGCTTGATCAAAAATTGCCGAAATGGTTTTTGGATTATGATTGGGGAAATCCTATAGAGCATGTGAAAACATCGATGCTACCAAGCGGTATAGCCGTCAAAGAATATGAATTTAATGGCATGGATATAAAAATATCCGCGCCGGAGAGGGCTATATTGGAATGCCTATATTTAAGCCCTAAAAACTTTGATTTGCTGGAATGCTATCAAATAATGGAAGGGCTTACGACATTAAGACCAAAGGTTCTTCAAGCGTTATTAAAGCGATGTAGCTCAATCCGCGTAAAAAGGCTGTTTCTATATATGGCTGACAAAGCTGAGTTGCCTGTATTAAAACATTTAAATGTAGATGAAATAGATTTGGGAAAAGGTGATCGTATGATCATAAAAAATGGAGTTTACAACTCTAAATATAAAATAAGTCTTCCGAAGGAACTCGTAGATTATGTTTGAACATTACAAAGAACAGGTTGATCTTTTAGTTAAGGTCTTGCCACTTGTTGCAGGTGAACCCTGTTTTGCTTTGCACGGCGGTACAGCAATCAACCTTTTTGTGCGTGATATGCCTCGACTTTCTGTCGATATTGATCTGACATATCTGCCAATAGAGGATCGCCCAACCACATTGCAGAATATCAGCGCGGCACTTGTCCGTATTAAAAATCGCGTTGAACAAGCCTTACCCAATATTCGTGTGCAACATAAGGAAGAAATTGGAAAGCTGCTCATAAAACAACAAAGAACAGATATTAAGCTAGAAGTAAATTTGGTTGGGCGCGGAACAATAACAGAGCCTGTACAAATGGCTTTATGTGATAAAGCCCACGATGAATTCGAAGCCTTTGTTGAAATGCCAATAGTGCCAGTTGGGCAATTATATGGCGGTAAAATATGCGCGGCGCTAGATCGTCAGCATCCAAGAGATTTATTTGATGTTAAACACCTGTTGGAAAACGAAGGGTTTTCAGATGAGGTGCGGCGTGGCTTTATTTTTTGTTTGTTGGCCAGTGACAGACCTATCAATGAAGTAATCATGCCAAACTTTCAAGATCACCGTAAAGCCATGGAAAACCAGTTTATCGGCATGAGTGAAGTTGAATTCTCATATGAAGAATTTGAAGCAATCAGAGAAAAACTGGTCAAAGTGATACATACAAGCCTTACAGATAAAGACAGAGAGTTTTTGCTTAGTGTGAAGAATGTAACGCCTGATTGGAGCATCTATGACTTTGAAAGATTCCCGGCTGTGCGCTGGAAGCTTCAAAATTTACAAAAACTGAAAACAAACAATCCTGAAAAACACCGCCAGCAATACGAAGCTTTAAAAGAAAAACTGAATTAAATTACTCTGGATCAATAATTTCATAGTGCCCGTTTTTTGAGCACTCTGGAATTTAATTCTTCCGGCTTCCTTCAATTTGAGGATATCTCTTCTGGCCGTTTTAAGGGTTATCTACACTGGAAGTCGATACTCATAAATTGGCCTAGCATCCCCCGTACATATAGGTAAAAATTACAAATAGGAAAGGGGTAAAGTTACAAACAAGAGCATGGGCTTGCTAGTTTCCGTGCTCATCCGCCACACGAAAGGCATTCTTCATTAGCTTAATTTCGCGGAATGGGAGTTTGAGTTTTTTGGCCAGATCTGGCCAAGTGCGCACGGCAGAAGCAATCTCACCAATGATCTCCTCTGCACGGGCTTCACTGATGCGAAATATTGGCGCGACGCTGCGCACGAGATCAAGGCTTTGTGCATTATCTTCTTTGGAGATATTGAGCGCGAGACCACCGCTCGTGGCAACCGGATTCATATCATATGCGGGTGAAAGTACCCAGCCCCAATTACACAGTAAAAACCCGTGATTACGCAAGTGATCGTCCGTATTCGAGACGCAGATATAAAACACAATGCGCCGCCAAAGCTGCTCCAGATCCTTATTTACCTGCGCACCGCTTTTCATCAAAAAACCGGCAAGATCGAGATAGCTCACCCCCGTGTCGCCGCCGTCTCCGTCCTTTTTGCCAAGTAGCGTCATGGCCGAAGCAAAATGAATGCGCTCATGCCCGCCATCCGTGCGGTCAAAGCGTCTAGTCAGGAATGTGTCATATTCGCCGGAAAAATGCTTAACTTCCGATTGTGCCGTTTCAACCCCTGCCGCCTGCGCCAGCTGATAAACCAAATATTCCCATTTGCCGATATTAATCTCATCACGGCGACTAGGGAATTTAGCAATCCACGGATGGCCGTTCTCATCAAGCACGCTGGCTTTTGGACGCGCACCGCCGAGTGAACCACCCGGCGCAATCAGCATCTTCAGCCATTTCATGTAATCCTGATCACTTTCCGCATCCGCGCGCTCCAACTGCAAACTGGCATATTCAAGATCGCGCAGCTTTGTCCATGGTGGCGCGGCCATATCGGCCTGATCGTCCAGAAAAGCACCATCCTCTGACAAGCGAAAACGCAGCGCCCCCATACGGTGACCATCGTAAACGCCGAGCAGATAATCAGATTCCAGTAAAGAGCGTACAGCTCTATCTTCTGCCTGCGCAATCTGCGCTTCCCGCTGCTGCATCAAAACTCGACCCCAGCGATCAGGGGAGGAATCGAGGAACAGCCCAAAATTATCATGGCCATCCCGCGCATATTGCGGTCCGGAAAACAGCCCTAAATAAGGATCAATCCATTGCGCATATGGAGATTTTAGCCAGTCAGGATCATACTCAAAAGAAAAGATCTCCTTGCCCCGAGACGGCGTGGCATAAAGCGTACCCATAAGCACAGGCTCCGCCATACCCTGCCAATGGGGGCAGACCTGAATAGCTTTTTGCTTTAGGCGTTTTGTGCTCATTCTTTCGTCCGTTTTGCTACGCGTTCTTTTGTATGAGTTAGCTCAGCATCCTGCAATCGCCTTCCCAAAGGATCATCCTTGCCAATCAGTAGCAGATCCTGCTCGAGCCCAAGACAGAACAAGACACTGGCATATGCGCCCAGCGTGGTAGAGCTCTCACCATTTTCAACTTTGCGCAGCGTGACACGGCTCATGCCCGCACGCTCGGCCAGCATGGTCGTTGTAATTTTCCGGCGCAAACGCGCTAGCTTAATATTCTCTCCTAGCGTTTTTAGAATATCTTCTAGCGCTGGAGATAAGGGGGCTGTTTTTCTTGGCATATCAAAATCTCTTCAATGATTACTATTATAGCCATAGAATACTAAAAATGTCCAATATAATAACCATTGACAATTAACAAACTCCTCCATAACTGCCTTGATATATCCTGGCTTGTACGCCATAGCTGTGTAACACATTACAAACAAAGGATAAAAACATGTCAGAGATAAAGTTTAACGCCAGCTATATTATCGAGCGCGCCGTTGAGGAAGGTATTGGATTTGGAATTATGCGCACCTTCAAACGCGCCGAGACCCCCACAGAAGCCCACCTACAAAGCGAAATCAAAAATGAAGTTATGAACGCGCTATGGGAGGTTATGGATCTTAGCGGCTACGTCAAAATAGAGCAAATGGGACACGGTTGATAAATAAGGAAGTTTTAGCATGGCAGTAAAAGAACCCACGCAAATAGAAACACCGTTTTTGCTCTATGGCGATGGAGACGAAAAAGTACATCTTCGTGTTTTTCTGCAAGATGAAACCATATGGCTGTCACAAGCCGAGATCGCCAATCTTTTTGATACAACAAAGCAAAATATCAGCTTGCATCTCAAAAATATTTACCGCGAAGATGAATTAACCCCGGCGACAACCGTCAAAGATTTTTCGATGGTTCAAAATGAAGGAAAACGCGCAGTTCACCGAAATGTAAAATTCTACAATTTG
>JAGLKS010000210.1 GCA_023140905.1 Alphaproteobacteria bacterium
CTAATCATCGATAACTACGATTCATTTGTCTATACCCTCGCGCATTATGCTAAAAAATTCACAGAAGGGAAAGAAGAAATACGCGTTGTCCGTAATGATAAAATCACATTAGAAGAAATCGAAACACTCTCTCCAGATCTGCGCGCCATTATCCTTTCACCTGGCCCTTGCTCTCCGGCACAGGCCGGTATTTGCATAGAGCTTGTGAAATATTTCGGCCCGCACATCCCTGTTCTGGGCGTATGTCTTGGGCATCAAGCCATTGGTGAAGCTTATGGCGGCAAAACAATAACTGCACCAAAACCAGTACACGGAAAAGCCAGCATTATAAAACACGATGCAAGCGAACCGCTGTTTCATAACTTCCCCTCTAATTTTGAAGGTGGCCGTTATCATTCACTCATAACTGATATAACTGATTGTAACGAACTCAAAGTAAATGCCGTATTGCAAGAAGATGAAAACATCATCATGGCTATAAGCCATATCACGCATCCTGTCTTTGGTGTGCAGTTTCATCCTGAATCTATTCTGACACCAGATGGTTATGACATAATCAAAAACTTCCTGATATTCGCGCATGACTGGCGCATGGCACAAAAATAACAGCTTTCTTTCTGTCGCGGAACATGAGACATAATAGCCCATAATAATACAAATCGAGATAACATGAATAACATGAACAATATCACAGTCTATCTGGGATCTTCTGGACAGTGCCGCCCCGTCTTTAAACAAATAGCAGCCCAATCAGGCCAGCTCATTGCACAAAGAAATAACACTCTGATCTATGGGGGGATGGACGCAGGATTAATGGGCATTATAGCCAATAACGCCCTGAAAAACAGAGCTTCTGTTACTGGTGTTATCCCTAAAGGATTAAAAGACAGCGAGCGCATTCACCAATATTTAAGTAAAACCATATTAGTTGAATCTTTATGGGAACGTAAATTAGAAATGTTCCAGCAAATGAACGCAGCAATCGTGCTAGCTGGAGGCTTTGGTACAGCTGATGAAATGCTGGAAGTCCTGTATTGGGCACATCTTGGCTCTCACACAAAACCTGTAATCGTTGTCAATACAGACGGCTATTATGATGACTTCATTGCCTTTATAAAAAAACAGCCGGATTTTGATTTTGCTTCTAACCTCCTAATAACAGTAGACACTCCTGAGCAAGCATTCCAATGTCTTGATGAATGGTCTTCTTCCACGCCTTCCCTTCAAAATGATGCCTCAGACTTTACGAATTTTGAAGAACGCATATTAGAAGATACTCTGGAACCATTCATTATCGAAGAAGCCAGCATAAAAGATGTTTATATCCTTTCAACAGCATTGAGCCTCAAACAGCTACAAAAGCACAAACGTCCTATTGGGCTTCTCAATACAAACGGACAATATGACTTGTTTTTAAAATGGATAGCTCGCGCACAAAAAGAAGCGTTTATAACAAAAAACTGCACAAAACTTTTTAGTGTGGCTTCTACAATGGATGAACTCACAGAAAAATTAAAGCTCCAACCGGAAATTCGCATAGATTTACATCGCGATAAATGGAAATCCAACGAAAACATCACACATGAATAATCACGCTTAATAGCCTGTTAATGCATGAATTTTCGTTTTTGTTAAAATAATCTCTTCGCGAATACGCTGTTCATCTGCAAAACTTTCCGCCGAACCGAGATCTTCATTTAGATCAGTTAATGATTGTTCCAAACTATCTTTATCCAAATCACTAACCATGATCGCCTTTTCAGCTAAAACCGTACAGTTTGTGCCAGTAACATCTGCAAATCCGCCAACGATAAAAATCTTTTTAGCATCATTGTCGCCTTCGTTTTTATGCAACTTCACAACACCAGGTCTTAATGAAAAAATCATAGAGCTGTGCCCCGGTAATATACCAAACACCCCATCATAACCCGGTATTTCAGCCATATACACAGGCTCTGACACCAGCTTATCCTCTGGTGAGATCAGTTCAAAATGAATTTGTCTTTCGCTCATGACTTTCGTCCTGTCATAAAATGTTCACCTAATGGCATTAAACCTGCCCGACTTATACGTGTTATGGTCACAAAATAACCTTAGCTCTCATACACACAACACGCACGCATAATTTCAGGCTACGCAGCTTCTTTCGCCATAGCCTCTGCTTTTTCAACAACCTGCTCAATTGTCCCTGTCATATAGAAAGCAGCTTCCGGCAAGTGGTCATATTCACCATCTACAATAGCTTTAAAGCCTTTGACTGTATCTTCCAAATCAACAAAAACACCGGGCTTCCCTGTAAATACCTCAGCAACATGAAATGGCTGAGACAAGAAACGCTGTATCTTACGAGCGCGAGCCACAACAAGTTTATCTTCTTCTGAAAGCTCATCCATACCCAAAATAGCAATAATATCCTGCAGATCCTTATA
>JAGLKS010000211.1 GCA_023140905.1 Alphaproteobacteria bacterium
CGATGCCTGATTTCTAGTCTTCTTCGTTTTCATCGATATCTGCTTTATGTTTATCAAAGTAACGCATACAAGCTCTGTTAAGCTCTTCGACTAACGCGTTTCCGTGACCGGCACCATCTGTTCTAATTTTTCCAGTAATAACTATCTTCAACGCTGTTAGAAAGGCATTAGCAATATCAAGTGTTTCATTGTCCAAACGTTCAACAACTTCCATAAATTGAACAAAACGATCAGCGATGCGTGTCACAAGTGGGTAGTGGAACATTGTTCCATTTGCTTTGAGCTGTACACATGGCATAAGAATTTTAGAGAGGGCTTTTTCTGAATCTGTAGATTCTTTGATATCGAAAGCTTCTTTAATTCCTTTTTCCATCTGGTTAATATAGAGTTCTGCCAACGGAATAAAATCAGCCGTGTGATTTTCCAGCAAATCCTGTGCTCGATCTAGAATTGTATCGTTCAGACCTCCAGAACCAGTTTTGGCTTTTAAAATATTAGGCGGAGAAAAGAACTTGGCTTTTCTTTTTGGTTCTTGGTTATAATGCTGTATGTCCATATTTCTCAATATCTATGTATAAACTAAAGTTAACTTATTACCTAAACTCAACATCGTCAGGCAAAATTACAATATCTTCAATGTTGCTTGTTTTTCCAGACTGTCCTTCTTTTACGTCATCGCTGTCACGTTTGAGTGATCCTTTATATTCATCAGCCCTCCGACGGCGTCTATCCGGTCCAAAGAAAGTTTCCGATTCAATAAATTGCCGTGGAGCTTCAATAATTTTATACAGTCTACGGTATAAATCACGTGTATTAAAAGGTTTTACAAGAAATTCTGTAATCCCTTCATCACGTGCATTGATAACACGACGTTTTTCACTAAACCCTGTCATAAGAATAATAGGGACAAATCTATTTGGGCTAGCTGGATCTGTTCGAATTTTTGATGCAAGCTCTAATCCGTCGCATGGTGTCATTAGCCAATCGGTTATGACAAGGTCAGGATTACTTTTGCAAAATTCATCAAACCCATTTTTCCCATCTAAAGCGGTAATGACGCTTCCCACACCGAAAGATTGTAACACTGTCTTTATCAAATCCAGCATACCTTTATTATCTTCTACTAAAAGAATTTTCACGTCTCGTAAATTATAAGTCATAAATGCAGTCTCAAGATTGTAGTTTTGTTACTCATTGATTATTTAATCCCAAAAACGATACGAAAACATAGAACGATTCTCATTTCTCATCGGGCAACTATAAACGGTATACATAAACCTTTCACAATTTTAAAATAGAAAAATGTTTTTTGTCCCTTTTCTTTGTGAATATCAATCATTATAATCGCAGAAATCAAATACAATTGTAATAACATAATAAATAAAAGGGAAGCATAATCATGGCCGGCCATTCTAAATGGGCAAATATTAAACACAGAAAAGGCGCACAAGATGCCAAGCGAGCAAAGATTTTTTCTAAATTGGGACGGGAAATTACCGTTGCTGCTAAATTAGGTGGCGAAGACCCGGACATGAATCCACGACTTCGCTTGGCTATTCTTACGGCGCGGGGACAATCAATGCCTAAGGATGCTATTGAGCGTGCTGTACAAAAAGGTGTAGGCAGCAATGATGCTGATAATTACGAAGAAATACGTTACGAAGGCTATGGCGCTGCCGGTGTTGCTATTATCGTAGAAGCACTGACTGATAACAAAAACAGAACTGCTTCCGAAGTGCGCTCGGCATTTACTAAATGTAATGGGAATCTTGGTGAAACCGGCTGTGTGAGTTTTATGTTTGATCGGATAGCTGAAGTTGTCTTTCCTGCAAATAAAGCCAGTGCTGATGATATGTTCGAAGCAGCTCTGGAAGCTGGAGCGTTAAATGTAGAAAGCTCTGAGGAGTATCACGAAATTTATGGCTCTGTTGAAGATTTTGCAACAATGCGCGATGATTTGGAAAAAAGATTTGGTGAACCTGAGCGTCAAGGCTTGATTTGGCAACCTAATGTTATTACCGATGTCGATGAAGAGACTGCTATTTCTATCATAAAACTTATTGATCTTCTCGAAGATAATGATGATGTTCAAAAAGTCACAGCTAATTTTGAAGTCAGTGATGACGTTATGAAAAAACTTACTGCGGCTGATTAGCTGTTTATATAAAAAAGGATAAACAGCCATATGAAAATTCTTGGCATAGATCCAGGATTACAAAAGACCGGCTGGGGTATTATCGAAAGCTCTGGGAATTCTTTGCATTATGTAGCAAGCGGTATTATCCGCCCTAACACTAAAGTTACTATGTCTGAGCGTTTAGCTACATTGTACCATTATTTAATTACTGTGATTGATGAACAACAACCGGCTGAGGCTGCTATTGAGGAAACTTTCGTTAATCAAAATCCGGCCAGTGCTCTGAAATTAGGGCAAGCGCGTGGTGTCTTATTAATGGTTCCTGCGCTTAAAGGCATATCAGTTGATGAATACGGCGCTAATAAAATCAAGAAATCCGTCGTTGGGAATGGACATGCTTCCAAGCAACAAATTGGTATGATGATTAAAACTTTACTACCATCCTGTGGAACACTTAGTGAAGATGAGGCCGACGCTCTTGCCGTAGCAATCACTCATGCGCATTATAGGTCTTTAAGCACTATAATCAGCATAGGGAAATAACTTACGGATGATAGGCAAGTTATCAGGTATTATTGACAGTTTTGAATCTGACCATCTAATTATGGATGTATCAGGGGTAGGCTATTTAGTTTACGCTAGTAGCCGCACTTTGTCGCGCATAGGGCAAGTTGGCGATGTAACAAGTTTACTGATTATCACAAATGTTCGTGAAGACGCGATTACGTTATTTGGCTTTGCCGATATGTTAGAACGCGAATGGTTCAAGCTTTTAACAAGCGTGCAAGGTGTTGGTGCTAAAGCCGGTTTTTCTATTTTAGCATCATGTTCAGCAGATCAGTTGGGTTTTATTATTGCCTCACAGGATAAAGCTGCGTTAAC
>JAGLKS010000212.1 GCA_023140905.1 Alphaproteobacteria bacterium
CGGTTGTTTCTTCATGCTAAACAATTACAGTTTTCTCATCCTGTAACAGGCGAAACAATGCGTTTTGAAGCGCCATTACCTTCTGAGCTGGATAAGCTGTTAAATAAAGAAGCCTTAAAAAAGGGGGCTTACAAAGATGGCGCGCAGATTTGATTTGATTATCTTTGACTGGGATGGAACTCTGGTCGATTCGATAGACTGGATTGTATATTGTTTACAAAAAGCTGCAGGTGAGTACGGGTGTAATGTCCCCGAAAAACAGGCGGCTAAAGACATTATAGGTTTAAGCATACAACGTGCGATGGAAACGCTATTCCCGGGGATAGATCAAAAAACACAGGAACAATTGATTGCCTGCTATAGTAAACAGTTCTTTTCTAAACAAATAACAGAAGATGATTTGTTTACAGGTGTAAGTGAGATGTTGGTAAATTTAAAACAAATGGGGTATTTTGTGGCTATAGCGACTGGAAAGAGTCGAGTGGGTTTAGATAGGGCGATGAAAGGGACTGGACTGAGTGATTTTTTTCATGTCACTCGTTGTGCAGATCAAACAGCATCAAAACCACAGCCTGCTATGCTTGAAGAAATAATCAAAGAGATGGCGGTATGCAAAGAAAGGGTTGTTATGGTCGGTGATTCAGTTCACGATATGCAAATGGCGATAAATGCCGGTATAGCCTCGATTGCTGTGTCATGTGGCGCGCATTCCAGTGAACAGCTGCAACAATATAATCCGTTGTTTAATTTACAACAAACAACGGAATTACTAGATAGTTTATAAGGTTAATAATCATGGAAAATCAACAAGACAATAATATGGATGTGAAGAGTTCAACTGACAATACCCCGGGATGGGAGAGAGAAGTGCTGGAAAAACTGGCTATGGCCGCTGTGACAGAGCAGCGTCGAGCCAGGCGCTGGAGTGTTTTTTTTAAATCACTGATGTTTGTATATTTGCTTGCTATAGGGGTGATGGCTTTTTATCCAAAATTTGAGAAAGGTATCAATAGTGAGGGTAAGGAACATACAGCAGTTATTGATGTCGTGGGTGTTATCGCAGAAAATGAAACTGCAAGTGCAGAAAGTGTGATTGAAGGCTTAAGAGATGCGGTAAAGGATAAAAATACCAAAGGCGTTATTTTAAATATCAATTCACCGGGGGGGAGTCCGGTACAGGCCGCCTATATTTATGAAGAAATTAGACGGCTTAGAGAAAAGCATCCTGATATTGCTTTCCATGCCGTAGTGAGTGATCTTTGTGCATCAGCTGGCTACTATGTTGCCGTTGCTGCAGACAAGATTTATGTCAATCAATCCAGTATGATAGGTTCAATTGGTGTGCTGATGAATGGCTTTGGCTTTGTCAATATGATGGAAAAACTAGGCGTTGATCGACGTTTAATCATTTCTGGAGAACACAAAGCGTTGATGGATCCTTTTTCTCCTGTGAATGAAGAAGAAACTAAACATATGCAAACCTTGCTGGATGATGTGCATCAGCAATTTATTGCAGCGGTTCGTGTAGGGCGTGGTGAACGATTGGTCGAATTTGACGAAATGTTTTCGGGTTTGGTCTGGAC
>JAGLKS010000213.1 GCA_023140905.1 Alphaproteobacteria bacterium
AAATAGCGAGGCCTATTGCGGCTTCAGCGGCGGCAACGGTCAAAATAAACATTACAAATACTTGACCTGTTAAATCCTGTAAATAAGCAGAAAATGTAACGAAATTTATATTCACTGCAAGAAGCATAAGCTCAATCGACATTAATATAACAATTACATTCTTACGGTTTAGGAAAATCCCGAATACACCGATAGTAAATATCATACCGGCAAGGATCAAAAAATGTGATATATCTATGTTTAAAGCTGCATCCATCATTTAAGCCCCCGTCCTTGAGGTTACTTTTTTAACTTCCAAAACATCCGAAGGCTTTCTTGAATGCTGACTTGCTATATTTTGCTTGCGAATTCCTGGGCGAGTCCTATGTGTGAGAACAATTGCCCCAACCATGGCAACAAATAAAATTAAGCCAGCGATCTGAAACGGAAGTACATAGTCGGTATAAAGCACTAAGCCAAGTGCCTCCGAATTTTGAACATCGCTAGCAATCGGCAAAGCTATATTCTGGAGCGCACTATCAGCAAAGATCCAATAGCTATAAATAGCGATTAGTTCGAATAATAATATCCCGCCAATTATAATGCCAAAGGGAATATATTGCATTCCTCCCTTTCGTAAATCTGTGAAATTTATATCAAGCATCATAACAACGAATAGGAACAACACTGCAACAGCGCCCACATATACAATAACTAGAATCATTGCTATAAATTCTGCGCCGAGAAGTATAAATAATCCTGCCGCATTGAAAAAACCAAGCACAAGAAACAGTACTGAATGCACAGGGTTGCGCGCGGTTATCACCATTAAGGCGCTAACCAATAATATTCCTGCAAATAAATAAAAGGCGAATGCCTGAATGATCATAAATATGTCTCTATCTTAATACGTATTGTTTTCTAATCCTTTATTACCTTTATCGCAAGATCAGAAATTCAATTTTTTTAAATTTTTCAACGATATGGAGCATCAGCCTCTATATTAGATGCTATCTGCGCTTCCCAACGATCACCATTATCTAGAAGTTTTTGCTTATTATAATAAAGCTCTTCCCTAGTTTCAGTTGCAAATTCAAAATTTGGCCCCTCGACGATTGCATCAACTGGACATGCTTCCTGACATAAGCCGCAATAAATGCATTTGGTCATATCAATATCATATTTGGTCGTACGGCGTGAGCCATCTTCACGTGGCTCGGCCTCTATCGTAATCGCTAAAGCTGGGCAGATTGCCTCACATAATTTACAGGCAATACAACGCTCTTCACCATTGGCATAACGACGCAAGGCATGCAGCCCACGAAAACGCGGTGACATGGGGGTTTTTTCTTCCGGATACTGAACCGTAATCTTTTTTGCAAACAGGTACTTACCGGTAACGCTCAAGCCTTTTAACAATTCCCAGAAAAGGAAGCTCTTGATAAAATGTTTTATTGTATTCATATCGTCACTCCTACACTGCCCATGGACCGACTTCAGCCACAACCATCACCGCTTCAACAAACAGCCAGACAATAGTGACCGGAATAAACACTTTCCAGCCCAGACGCA
>JAGLKS010000214.1 GCA_023140905.1 Alphaproteobacteria bacterium
TCAGGTCTTGGCGGTTTCGGTCTTCTCCATCAGCGCCTTTCGCGAAAGGCGCATCTTGCCCCGGTCGTCGATCTCGAGAAGCTTGACGCGCACCGTTTCACCCTTCTTCACCACGTCTTCCGTCTTCTCAGTGCGCTTGTGCTGCAGTTCCGAGATGTGCAGGAGCCCCTCCTTGCCGGGCAGGATCTCCACGAACGCGCCAAAGGCCGTGGTCGACTTGACGGTCCCTTCGTAGACCTGACCGACCTCCGGGTCCTTGACTATCCCTTCGATGATCTGACGCGCGCGCTCGCCCGCGTCACCGTCAACCGACGAGACCGTGACGAGTCCCGAATCATCGACGTTCACCTCGGCGCCGGTCTCGTCCTGGATTCCGCGGATGATCTTCCCCTTCGGCCCGATGATGTCGCCGATCTTCTCGGGGTCGATCTGGATCGTGATGATGCGCGGCGCGTACTTGGACAGCTCGCTGCGCTCGCTTTCGAGGGTCTGCGCCATGACATCCAGGATGTGCAGCCTGGCGTCGCGCGCCCTGCCCAGGGCGTCCCGCAGGATCTCGTGAGAGAGGCCACCGATCTTGATGTCCATCTGGATCGCGGTGACACCCTCACGCGTCCCGGCAATCTTGAAGTCCATGTCGCCGAGGTGGTCCTCGGCGCCCAGGATGTCGGTCAGCACGGCGACCTGCTCGCCCTCCTTGATCAGCCCCATCGCCACGCCGGCGCAGGGCGCCTTGAGCGGCACGCCCGCATCCATCATCGCCAGGGAGCCGCCGCACACCGTCGCCATCGAGGAGGAGCCATTCGACTCCAGCACCTCCGAGACGATGCGGATCGTGTACGGGAAATCGCCTTGCTCGGGGAGCGAAGGCTTTATGGCACGCTCAGCGAGTGCACCATGACCGATTTCGCGGCGTCCGGCACCGAACATGCGTCCGGTTTCACCAACAGAATACGGGGGGAAATTATAGTGCAGCATAAAGGTTTCCTTGAATTCCCCATGCAGACTGTCAATCATCTGCTCGTCATCACCGGTGCCAAGCGTTGTAACAACAAGAGCTTGTGTTTCACCGCGTGTGAAAAGAGCAGACCCATGTGTACGTGGAAGAGCACCAACTTCGGCTACGATTGGGCGTACTGTTTTAGTATCGCGTTGGTCAATGCGCTTGCCGGTTTTGAGAATAGAGCTACGTACGATGTCTGCTTCCAGTGATTTGAATTTAGAAGTAATGACAGATTCCGTAATACCGTTTTCTTTATCCAGAAAGGCTTCAATAGCAGCGTTACGAATAGTACTAAGAGCATCTTGACGTTCCCGTTTATCCGTAATTGCATAAGCTTTTTCAACATCAGCAACATATTTGCCTTTAAGATCTTCAGCCATTTTTACAATGTTTTCTGGAGTTTCAACAATGTCCCACATGTCTTTGGCACACATTTCAGCCAAATCAATGACGCCATTGATTACGCTTTGATATGCTTCATGACCTGCAGATACGGCGCCGAGCATTACTTCTTCAGAAAGTTCAGAGGCTTCGGATTCGACCATAAGCACACCCTGAGATGTTCCTGCTACGATCAAGTTCAGATCCATGTCATTTACATCTGACATATCTGGATTGACGATGTATTCACCGTTTTTATAGCCTACTCGTGCTCCGGCAATTGGACCCATGAAAGGGATACCGGAAATCGTAAGAGCAGCAGCACATCCTGCCATAGCAACCATATCCGGGTCATTCTCAAGGTCATGAGACAGAACAGTTGCAACGACTTGTACTTCATTAAGAAAGCCTTTGGGGAAGAGCGGACGGATAGGACGATCAATCAAGCGACTTGTAAGTGTTTCTTTTTCGCTTGGACGCGCTTCACGTTTAAAAAAGCCGCCGGGAATTTTTCCTGCAGCATATGTTTTTTCTTGATAGTGAACAGAAAGAGGGAAAAAGTCTTGCCCTTCTCTAACTGTTTTTGAGCCGGTCACACAGCATAATACTGAGGTTTCGCCCATTGTTGCCAGTACAGCACCATCAGCTTGGCGGGCAATTTTTCCTGTTTCGAGGGTTAGCGTTTTTCCAGCAAAATTGATTTCTTTTTTGTATAATTTAAACATATTATTCTATATTCCTTATTTCTAATATATCGTGTATAGCCACGTTCTGCGCATCATTAACTTACAGTCACGCAAAATATAGCTGAGCAATATCCGTATTTTTCAAAGAGAAAAATCTTAGGGTGGACGGTTAAAAGCAGTTAGAAAATAAATCTGTGAATTTTTAGCTGCGTTTAATAGTCAACCTTAAGCATCTCCTTAATAAAATACGGCTTTACAATCTTCCCATAGACATGGCACTATCCGTGTCAAAAGTCAAAGATTTCTTTTATATTTGCAGCAGACTTTAGCGTGCAAATTCTTATAATAATCAATTTGTTGTGAGGCCATATGTCCGAATTTACACCAAAGAGAAAACCTGTCGTTTTGTGTATCCTAGATGGATGGGGAATAGGTGACGGCAGTCAGTATGACGCGATTAAGTCTGCTAAGACACCGTGTTTTGACTCAATGATGGAGAATTACCCAAATACAACGCTTACAGCATGTGGATTGGCTGTTGGTTTGCCGGAAGGGCAAATGGGTAATTCCGAAGTTGGACATATGAATATTGGAGCAGGCCGCGTAGTAATGCAGTTCTTACCACAGATAAGCAAAGCTTTTGCTGATGATAAAGTTAAAGATTACAATGCTGTCAAAGCACTAATTTCCCAATTAAAAGAAAGCGGTAAGGTGTGTCACATTATGGGGCTACTATCAGATGGCGGCATACATACGCATATAGAGCATATTTCTGCTCTTGCAAAGATAATGGGGGATGCCGGTGTAAAGACGTGTATCCATGCTTTTACGGATGGACGGGATTGTAATCCTGAGACAGGAAAAGGTTTTATAGCGCAAACAATGCTTGATATCAGTGCATATGAGAATATTTCACTGTCAACAATATGCGGGCGCTATTATGCTATGGACAGGGATAACCGATGGGACCGGGTTAAGCCTGCTTATGATGCTATTGTTTTAGGGAAAGCTGAAACATCTAATGATCCTCTTACTGTTATTCAGAAAAGCTATAATTCCGCGGTAACGGATGAATTTATAGAGCCGGTTGTTCTGGGAGATTATGAAGGCATAAAGCCGGGTGATGCTATTATTTTTGCAAATTTCCGTAATGACCGTGCGCGTGAATTATTACAGGCAATGCTTTTTGATGATTTTAACGCTTTTGAGCGCGAAAATGGAAAGCCGGAAATATCCAAAGCTTTAGGTATGGTGGAATATTCTGATGAGCTTAATCCACTAATGGAGACATTGTTTCTACCGGTAGAGCATAAGAAACTTTTCGGAGAAATTGTGAGTGCTCATGGCTTAAAACAAATGCGTATGGCAGAAACAGAAAAATATCCGCATGTTACGTTTTTCTTTAATTGTGGGCGTGAAGAGCCTTACGAAGGAGAAAACCGGATTTTAGTGAATTCTCCCAAAGTGGCTACGTATGATTTACAGCCGGAAATGTCTGCGCCGGAGCTTTCGGAAAAATTATTCGAAGTTATACGTGCTGATAAACATGATGTGACAATTGTTAATTTCGCTAATACTGACATGCTCGGGCATACAGGAAATCTCGATGCTGCGAAGAAAGCTGCGGAGACTGTGGATGGGATTCTATGCACATTGCAAAAACTCGTTTTAGAAAAAGGCGGTATATTGCTGATTACAGCCGATCATGGAAACGCCGATCAAATGCTTGATCCGAATACAAATGGCCCACATACTGCACACTCAATGAATCCTGTCCCGTTTATTATCATAGGGGCAGAAGATGGGCTGTCTTTAAACAAAGGTAAACTTGCAGATATTGCACCTACAATGCTTCATTTTCTTGGTATTAAACAGCCCAAAGAGATGGATGGTATCTGCTTAATTATAGTATAGTAATTTGCTTTAAGAATTGCACAACCGTCACCCTCCGAATTTGTGCAAGCAAATTCTAGGGGGATCCATATAGCACAATCGTCATCCTCCGAATTTGTGTAAGCAAATTCTAGGGGGATCCATACAGCCTATAGATTGCCTTAGAAATTTTTGGAGTAAAAATTCAGGCAATGACAGTGTAGAGGGTGTGCAGTTCTTAAGGCAAATTACCATATTAACGGCGAAGACCAAGAGATTTGATAAGTTTTTTATAACGGTCTTCGTCTTTATTTTTCAGATAATCCAAAAGTTTACGACGTTTTGCAACCATTGCCAAAAGACCACGACGGCTGTGAAAGTCTTTTTTATGTGTTTTCATATGCTCTGAAAGTTCTAAAATTCGTGATGTTAGAATAGCAACTTGCACTTCTGGAGATCCTGTGTCACCTTTTTGTGTTGCATATTCTTTTATAACGTCTGCTTTTTTTTCTACTGTAATCGACATCGTGTTTTCCTTTTAATTTGAAATATTATTAAAAACGCGGATTGGTTTTATTTGTACGCGGCATTGTTCTATTATAGCTACAAGTTCGCCCTGAAATAACACCACAGCCAGTTGAGTTTCTTTTGTTCCCAAGCCAAGAGCAGTAAGACGCTCAAAGTTAGGACGTGAGATAAACTCTAATGACTGTCCACTACGAATTTTTGCTGTTTCTTCCTCGTTTACGGCCAAAGCCGGGATATCGTCCAGCACGGTCTTCACAGGCAACAAAGCTTCGCTTCGGGCGGAAACGTAGTCCATCTTTTCCAAAATGTCCAGAAGAATCGCATTTTCTTGAGAAAAACAACCAACCTGTGTTCTACACAACTTACTGACATAACCATAGCAATTCAAGGATTCTCCCATATCACGGGCAAGAGATCGTACATATGTTCCTTTACCGCAAAGCATTTCAAAATCTGCTTCATTCTCGCGTGCCTCAATGAGTTCCAGTTTTTCAATATTGACAATGCGTGATTTTAGCTCTATTTCTTTGCCACTTCTGGCAAGATCATAAGCGCGTTTACCATCTATTTTTATCGCAGAAAAACTCGGAGGAATTTGCTCTACCTTTCCAGTAAAGCGCGGTAGCAGGGTAAGTATGTCTTCTTTCGATGGGCGATGTTCTGAAGAGGCAATAATTTCACCTTCCAAATCATCTGTAGAGCGTTGCTCTCCCCATGCCACAGTAAACTGATAGGTCTTTAAATCGTCTTGAACAAAGGAAATTGTTTTGGTGGCCTCGCCTAAAGCTATGGGTAGAATACCGGTAGCAAGGGGGTCAAGTGTTCCTGCATGACCGATTTTTTGTGCATTAAGAAGGCGGCGAATCTTTCCAATAGCTTGAGTAGACGTCATGCCATAAGGCTTGTCCAGATTAACCCAGCCGCTTATTGGATCGCCTTTTTTATTGCGTCGTTTTCCCATATGAAAATTAAATCAGCTATTGTTTATTAGTTCTGTTCATCTTCCGTATCATTGGAAATATTATCGGAGGTGGTATGCACATCACGGAGAAGCTCTTCGATATGTTGTGCTTCGTCAAAGGATGTATCTATGAGAAATTTAACTTTAGGGGTGAATTTTAGATTTGTTTTCTTTGCTATTTCCTTTTGAAAAATATGTGTGTACTCGTTTAATTCAGCCACTAAGTTCTGCAAGTCTTCATTGTTAAAAGATATCACATAGGCTCTAGCGTGCTTTAAATCAGGGCTTGGTAAAACTTCTGAGACAGAAATTGTATTAGCTTTGTTAAAAAGCAATTCACTGTCAAAATGTCCGCGTTGTAATGTTTCAGAGATAACATGGCGAATTTGCTCACCAACGCGACGCTGGCGCTGAGTTGGTTCTGCGTTTTTATGTGTGTGATGCTTTCCCATAATTTTACTCAATAATGCGTTCTTCTTCGATCACTTCAAAGCATTCGATAACGTCACCCTCTTTAATGTCGTCATAGCTTTCAAATGCCATACCACATTCTTGGCCTTCTTTAACGTCTTTAACTTCTTCTTTAAAGCGTTTAAGAGTTTTAAGCATGCCTTCATGGATAACCACATCATCACGTAGCAAGCGCACTTTAGAGCCGCGCTTAACGCTTCCGCTTGAAATGTCACAACCAGCAATCTTACCAACTTTGGTAATGTTAAACACCTGCTTAACAA
>JAGLKS010000215.1 GCA_023140905.1 Alphaproteobacteria bacterium
ATGTCACGCAAAGCCAATGACAGCTCGCCGATCTCGTCATTACGTGCCCCCATATCCGGAATTTCCGTATACCGCATCTTACCTCTACGTACGTTCTCAGCCGCATGAGCTAACTTCCGCAAAGGTCTGGCAATCACACCGGATAAATAAATCGATAACAAAATTGTAACAATCAGCGTTACAAAAAATATTTTAACAATATCAAACCAAGCATTACCTATTGCCTCTAGAATATCGTTATCATCACTCACCATCATAACAACGCCCAATAACTCGGAATTACTCAGAATAGGCATTGCAGCAGTAAGAATTAGACGATTATCATCTTCGGAAGCATGCCACGCAGACATGCTCAAATTTTTGTTTAAAGCGTCCTTCACATCGTAATAGCCTTGGGCATTTTGTGATTCGATACCGTGATACACAGGCAATGTATTATGTTTAGGAAATAGCGAGACAATCCATGAGGCCATGTCTTTAAGAACTTCGACACTTTTTAACCGAGTTTCTGGTTCTCTAACAATCGTAAAAATAGGGGTTGTTCCGTGTTCTTGAATATAGCTCATCGAATCCACAATGATATGGCCTTGCTGATTGAACACCAGAATCCTTTTTCCCAATGTCGCGCCCAACCTACCGGAAATACGGGCGGCGGCATCAATAGAAAGTGCCTTCTTATGAACAGGAATCGGGCTAACATCGGTATTAGTCTCTGCGCTTGAGCCGATTTCCTCTATCGCACCATCAATCATAGCCGCCGTCACAATCATAATTTCAGCTTCAAAATGTTCCAGCTTTGCCTGAACAAGTATTGTATGATAGTGGCTTAGGTAAATAATGCCAAAAATCAACGTAATCACTGCAATCACGTTGATACCCATAATCTTCAACGTCAGCGTTGTAATACGGCGTTCTTTACCACCCCAATATAGATCAAAAAGCTGATCAATCTCGCCTCGGCGATGTCCTGCTCTAAACCAACGATTTGACGTTAGACTCATGACATTGTTGCTTTCATTCAGGTGCCGCCAATAATCAGCAAACCTAGGATCAAGACCTATATTGAATCCTCTTTATAGCGATACCCTACGCCATAAAGAGTTTCGATTTTATCAAAATTATTATCCATTTTCTTAAATTTGCGCCGGATGCGCTTTATGTGCGAATCAATCGTGCGGTCATCGACATAGATATTTTCACCATAAGCCATATCAATAAGCTGATCCCGATTGCGCACATGCCCCGGTCTTAAGGCCAAAGCTTTAACAATGAGATATTCCGTTACTGTCAAATTAAGCGGCTGTCCTTTCCATGCACATAGATGCCGGGAATCATCAAGGACCAGATTACCATATTGAATTTTATCGGTTTTCACGCCTACACCGTTAGCTTCAGCATTCATCAAATCCCGCCGCCGCAACAGAGCTTTAATCCGCTCAAGCAATAAACGCTGAGAAAACGGCTTGGTGATATAATCATCCGCTCCCATTCGCAAGCCAATCACATGGTCAACTTCATCATCTTTAGATGTTAGGAAAATCACTGGAATACTGCTTTCTTCGCGCAATTTTGTGAGGACTTCAATGCCGTCCATACGCGGCATTTTTACATCAAGAATAACCAAATCAGGTTTTTTCTTTAAAATAGCTTTTAGACCACTTTCCCCGTCACTGAATGTTTCCACGGCAAAGCCTTCTCCTTCCAGAGCCATCGACACAGAAAGTAAAATATTGCGATCATTATCAACTAAAAAGATTTTGTTTTTCATTGCTTATATAAATGTTATCCATTTCAAAGAAATAATTCACAGATACATTTACTGTACCACTTATAATGCATAATCTTGGCTATTAGCTAAATTTTGCTCACAGTTAATTTTTCATCAGAAAAATCAA
>JAGLKS010000216.1 GCA_023140905.1 Alphaproteobacteria bacterium
AGCCTGCAATTAAAATGCGTGGAGGCTCTTTTGCAGAATTTAAAATCTCTTCTACAGCGTCCTTAAAATGATTCTTCTCTGTGACACTTACACGCCCACAGCAGGAGGCTTTAATCTCATCCGCTTTTTTTGACGTAGGCTCATGTAGAATGGGAACAACATAAATACCTGAAAGCTCATCTAACATCGGTTCCAGAAATGCTGCGCTGTCTTTGGTATCAAGCATTCCTAACACCAGAAAAACTGGGCTGGAATCTTCCTTCTTCCAGCGCTTCATCTGCATACCTAAGACTTCTCCTGCGCTGTCATTATGCCCGCAATCAAGCCATATTTCATGGCTGTTCTCATGGCTGTTTGCGCCACTGTCACAAGGCCATTGATAATCTATGCGCTGCATCCGCCCCGGCCATTCACAGCTCTGCAATCCTCTGACAATAGCTTCCTCGGAAATCTTAATACCATGAGAGCTAATCTGCCGCAATGAAGCGAGCACAACAGCCGCGTTGGCGCATTGATGTTCTCCAAATAACGCCGGAACAGGGTAGCCCTTTGTTTCGCCATCATAAGAAAACTGCATGGATTTTGCATTGTTATTGCGGCTCACAGAAAAATCTTGTCCGGCAATATATAATTCCGAGTCTGTTTCTTTTGCTCTGCCTTGTATAACACCTAAAATAGCGTCGCCTTGCGCTCCCTGCCCCTGATAGCCAACGATACAGGGAACTGCCGACTTTATAATTCCGGCTTTTTGTGCAGCAATTTCCTCAATTGTATTACCCAGAAAATCTGTATGGTCCATAGATATACGGTTAATAATACTTACTAACGGTTTTTCTACCACATTGGTACAATCAAGCCGCCCTCCCATACCGACTTCCAGCAAAAGAATATCAGCTGGAACTTGAGCAAAGGCTTTAAACGCTACAGTGCTGGTTACTTCAAAAAAAGATAATGGCGCATCTCCGATATAATCCATCACCTCATCAATCAGTGCCTCCAGCATCTCATCGCTAATTTGCTTTCCAGACAGAACAATCCGTTCATTTATATGCACCAGATGCGGGGATATATAGCTGTGCACGCTCAAGCCTTCCGCTTCACATATTGCGCGCAACATAGCAATAATAGAGCCTTTTCCATTTGTCCCTGCCACATGAATAACCGGAGGTAACTGCATATGCGGATTACCGAAATGCTGCAATAAATCCAGATACTTTTCCCTGTCCCAATTCACAGCGGAACGCGTGCGGCGTAGAGCAAATATTTGCTCTAATTTGCGTTGTAAGATTTGATTTGAATGACGAAGATCGGCCTTATGCATAAATCCGGTGCACCTTTTATAGACCTGCCGCAGCAACTTTTGTGATGTTCTGCAATGTGCTGTCACTATCACAGCACTTTGCACTACCATCTTCATTAGACGGTTGTTTTTTATGCGGTATTGTTGATCCAGATATTTTAGCTGTCTTTTGTGCATCCAGTGCTTGCTGAGACGCTTTTGCTTTTATCTTTGTTCGTCTTGCAGGGCTTTTTTTCGCAGACACCTTTTTTTCATTAGGTGCATTATTATTCTTGCCTTTACTATTGCCTTTACTACCATCATTGCCTCCATTAGGCCCGTTACAACCAGACTTTTGCATCAATATCCCGATTATATTAACCAGCGTTTTTTTCATCTCTTTACGCGGTACGACCATATCAACCATACCATGCTCAAGCAGATATTCTGCTGTTTGGAAATCTTCAGGTAATGTCTCGCGCACAGTTTCTTCTATAACACGCCGTCCGGCAAAACCGATTGTTGCACCCGGTTCTGCAATATGAATGTCCCCGACCATCGCAAAAGAAGCACTAACCCCACCAGTTGTAGGATCTGTCAGAATCACGATATAAGGCAACATTGCCTCTTTAACCATCTGAATTGCTGCAATACTGCGCGGCATTTGAATAAGGGACAGCATCCCTTCTTGCATACGCGCTCCACCGGAAGCAGGGATAGCAATCAAGGCCGCGTTGTTCTTAACAGCCAACTCCGCTGCTCTTACAATCGACTCACCGACAGCCGCGCCCATAGACCCGCCCATATATTTGAAATTAAAAGCGGCTATAACCACAGGTAAACCACCCATTGTGCCATGGGCAACGCTGATAGCTTCTTTCAGGCCTGTTTTACTCTGCGCTTCTTTAATTCGGTCCGTATAACGCTTGCGATCTTTAAATTTAAGAGGATCATGTGCGACATCAGGCACAGGGAGTTCTTCATATTTTCCATCATCAAGCATCATTTCCAAGCGGTCTTTAACGCTTATGCGTAAATGATGGCCGCAATAATAGCAAACATTCTTGCTCTTTTCCAAATCTCTGTGAAACAACATCGATTCACAGCCCGGACATTTCTGCCACAGATTGTCAGGCACATCTTTTTGCTCGCTTACAAAAGAGCGAATGCGCGGTGGTATAAGGTTTGTTAGCCAATTCATATTAAAAACACGCTGTTGTTTTCATTTTGTAGTAGTTTCAAGTGAAGCCACTATAAAGCCTGAGAGGGTACACATAATACTTATATAAAGTCAACTTTACAAAATCTCTTATTGAGTAAATACAGATAAATCATACACTTAAGGCTTTGGGTAAAGCCCCGGATAAAGACTGAACAAAAGTCATGGCCTCTTCTTTATTCTCGCCATTATGACCGATATCTTTGATTTTATCAACGATCACCGAGCCAACAATAACACCATCTGAAATAGAGCCGGTTACTGCTACATCTTCCGGTGTTTTGATTCCAAAACCCACAGCCACAGGCAAATCTGTTGCCTCTTTAATCATCTTGACATGCGATTCAAGGTCCTGCACATCAGCACCTGCCGCCCCTGTAATCCCAGTAATAGAAACATAATACAAAAATCCGCTTGCCCCGTCCAAGATCACATCCAGACGCTCTTTATCTGCTGTCGGTGTTATCAAACGAATAATGTCCAACCCTTCCGCATTAAGGCTGCAACGTAAATCTTTGTCTTCTTCAGGCGGCAAATCAACAATAAGCAAGCCATCTACGCCGGATTCACGCGCATCATGAGCAAAAAGCTCTAACCCGTATTTGTAAACCAGATTCGCATATCCCATCAAAATAATCGGTGTTTCCGTATCGCCGCTACGAAACTCTCTAACCATTTGCAATATACGCTTTAGCGTCATTCCCGCTTCCAGTGCGCGCTTCCCTGCAAGCTGGATAGTTACGCCATCTGCCGCCGGATCACTAAACGGCATACCCAGCTCGATAATATCCGCGCCTGCGTCAGGCAAAGATTTAAGCACATCAAGACACCGCACATAATCTGGATCACCCGCCATAATAAACGTCATAAACGCACTGCGTTTTTCATCTTTAAGTGTTTGGAATTTCTGCTCAATTCTATTCATCTATACTTCCCTGCTGCTGTTCTTCTGTCTCAGCATCTCTTAGCATAATTTTTTCTTTAGCAATGTCATAGTCCCTGCTCCTGTTTCCTTTGTATTAATTGTCTCCAAAGCCTCATATCCCATTATCAGATAAAATCCCGCAGCGGAACCGGACTTTAGATACACGTCTTTATACTCCAGACATCTGGCTTCATCCTCTAATCTCTTCAGAATGACTTTCGCAATGCCCTGCCTGCGATATCGATAATGCGTATAGACACTGGTAATCCAAGGTGTGTGATGGCTCCACATCTCCCCACCATCTTGCATTGTCAAAACTCCACACGCAACAGGCACTTTTCTTTCATTATCCACCGCCACAACCGCCAGAGGAATCCCTTCTTTTTGTGACGCCTTATCAAAGTTCACTAAAACACTGTCCAGAGTAACTCCCTCCATTTGCAAACTCCAGCGACCATAAATCCACGCGGCACATGCTTGTGCATACTCAGGGCAATCAGCTAAATATTCAAATGAGATATTATCGTTCATATTCTTATATCTCCACTCCCAGTGCCTTTGCCACTGTGTAGATATCTTTATCACCGCGGCCTGAGATATTCACTACCATGATGTGCTCTTCCGGCAAATCTTTAGCTATTTTCATGACATGCGCCAAAGCATGAGACGATTCAAGCGCAGGAATAATGCCTTCAAGCTTTGAGCAAAACATAAACGCTTCGAGTGCATCTGCGTCTGTCACACTGGCATACTCAACGCGCTTTTCATCAAATAACCAAGCATGTTCCGGCCCTACACCCGGATAATCCAGCCCGGCTGAAATAGAATGCGCTTCTTGAATTTGTCCGTTCTCATCTTGAAGAAAATACGTTTGCATTCCATGCAGAATACCCGGACGACCACCATTCAAGCTAGAGGCGTGCTTATCTGTATCAACGCCAAGCCCACCGGCTTCTACGCCAATCATGCGGATATCTGTATCATCGAGAAATGGGTGGAACAGCCCTATTGCATTAGAACCACCGCCAATACAAGCGACTAGCGAGTCCGGCAAACGCCCTTCGACTTCCATAATTTGTTCACGCACTTCTTTACCGACAATCGACTGGAAATCACGGACCATACACGGGAATGGATGAGGGCCACCAACTGTACCGATAATGTAATATGTATCATCAACATGAGCCACCCAGTCACGCATAGCTTCATTCATCGCATCTTTCAGCGAAGCTGACCCTGCTTCTACAGCGTGTATTTCTGCGCCCAGCAAACGCATACGGAAAACATTAGGAGCCTGACGCTCAATGTCCTTAGTGCCCATAAATACCGTACACGGCAAATCAAATAACGCACTAACCGTAGCTGTAGCAACTCCATGCTGACCCGCTCCCGTTTCGGCAATAATCCGGGTTTTCCCCATACGTTTAGCTAATAGAATCTGACCGATACAGTGGTTAATTTTATGCGCCCCTGTATGGTTTAATTCCTCGCGCTTAAAATAGATTTTTGCGCCACCCAGATGCTTTGTTGTTTTCTCTGCATAATATAAAGGTGACGGACGGCCAATATAATCTTTGGCTAAAGCATCAAATTCTTTCCAAAATTCAGGATCAGCTTTTGCCTCATTCCACGCTTTTTCCAACTCTAAAATAAGCGGCATCAAGGTTTCCGACACATAGCGTCCGCCATATGGTCCGAAATGCCCGCGATCATCAGGCTGATTTTTATACGAATTAAGTGCCATAGCCTTCCTTAATATTTATAGTCCATAAGTGGCGGGTTGCAGTCGCAACCTCTTACATAGTGTGATCATTTTATAATGCCCACGCTATAATTCAGGTCAATAAATTGTCCCATAGTTAAAAACGAACGGAATTATAGCCTTTTCACAGTTTCAAGGAA
>JAGLKS010000217.1 GCA_023140905.1 Alphaproteobacteria bacterium
TGATGGCCGATAACTGCACTTGCGCCCGCATCTATGACACTGTGCGCGATTTCAACATCCGGCGGATAAGGGTAATTGCTAAATTCAGTACCCCAATGCAGATTAACAATGACATGGTCGACACTGGCTTTCAGCGTGCGAACGGCATTGCATACAATATTTTTATCTAACAATGCAGCGCCAAGCGATGATTTCGTAGCTGAAAAAAGTCCTTTTTTACAATAAGCCAGAAATCCAATTTTGATTCCCTCGTGATCAATAATTACCGGCTTCGAAGCTTCCTCTTGATTTATCCCTGCACCAAAGACCTGCGCGCCAAAGCTCTGCAGAATCTTCTTTGTCTTCAAAAGGCCTTCAAGGCCCCAGTCCATAATGTGATTGTTTGCAATTGAATAAACATCGGCAGGAGAATCGGCCATCAACGCAAGAGATCCTTCCGGCGCAAGATGTCCCAAGTAACTTGTATCAAAATAAGGATCCTTATTTTCAGAATAAGGAAACTCAAAGTTTACAACAACTATGTCACCATCGATCGAAAGTTCCTTCCATAAATCAGAACCTTTTCCACATTGTTGAACTATGCTTGGTGAAAATGCGATATCACCGATAATGTCTAACAAAACCATAAAAAACCCGATACGTGTTGAGTTCTTATTTAACTTGCCTTCTCCAGAGTCTTAGTCCAAATATTGACCAAATCCTCGGTGATTGTCTTTATATCAAAACGCTTAGAGACGTAATCTTTATTAAACGAACCGATCTTGCCCCTGAACTCTTTGTCCTTGATGAGTGTCTCTATTTTCTCGGCAAGATCCTGAGCATCTCCAATCTTCACAAATAATCCATTGACGCCGTCTTTCAGAATTTCGGGGAGTGCACCAACCGGCGTTGCCACTACCGGAAGGCCGGAAGCCATCGCCTCCAGGACCACCATCGGAAATCCTTCGCTATATGAAGGAAAAACCAAGATATCAGCATCGGCAAATACACGAATTTTCTTTTCACTGGACACAAAGCCCAGATATTTCGCATTATAAGACGCTGCATTTTCAATAAATGACAATGTCTCATTTGTTATTTCATCAATATGACTTAAAAAATATTCTCTTGCCGAATCTTGGAGAAGATTTTTATGTTCTGGATTTATTCCAGGCATTCCTCCAGCAAAAGCAAGGCGAATATGAGAATAAGTATTTCTCAGTCTTTTATATGCTCGAATAAGATCATAAAATCCCTTTGGAAAAGTCAGATGTCCCATGAAGAGAATAGTCACCGCATTTTTGTTATGTGGTTTTCGTTCTATAGAAGAATATTCTTCCACAGGCAACCCGTTGTACAATACCTTTATTCTTTCCGAATCAACGAGCTTTTCAAACATAAATTTCAAACTATTGGCCAATACGATGACTGTATCAATTCTATCCATCGTTGTTTCAATCAGCTTTTTGTATAGAGAAGTTGAAGAATTATAAAAATTATGGAAATTTCCACCGCGGTAATGCGCGACAACAGTTTTACCAAACAGCGAAGCTGTGAAGATAAGAACTGAATCTCTTAAAAAACCAACCTTGCTGGAAGACAGCAAAAGGTAAACAATTGTAATCCTGGAAAAAATAAGATGTCGCAAAAATTTAAAATAAACACCCAGGAACGCGAACACACCTTCAAAATCCAAGACACCCTTTTTTAGATTTTCTTTCCTGATGTTGCTACGAAGATGAATAACCTCGAAAGGACATCGGATAGCATGCAAAGTTTTT
>JAGLKS010000218.1 GCA_023140905.1 Alphaproteobacteria bacterium
TTCATGCGGTCGAAGACAGGACACCACGGCTAAAGCCGTGGATGAAAGATCCTGAAGACTGGTGTCTGGGATTATCTTTATAAAGTACTTTTGGAGCTATTGCGAAGTATGCAATAGCTGATGTAATGGGACGTTTAAAAAGCCAATCGTCGTCTAGAATGTGCAAAAAGTTTGATTGGCTTGCAAAAGTATATTGGAAAAAAATATTATGTGGTCGCCGGGTTACTTCGTTAGTAGTGTAGCTATAGAACCATGGGTTTACCTGCGGTAAAGCTAAACGACTATGAATTGTAGGCGTGAGCGAGCAGGGATTCGCTTGTGTCGGCACAGTTCTGTCCTAATTCTTAAGTGAAATCACTACAATTTTTGAAAAAACGAAATTTTCTGCATTTTGGTAGTAATTCGTTAATAACTTTTATCGCATAATGAACCCATATCGCAATCTAATATTAGCGGTAAACACATAGAATTATAAGAGTGGCTGGGACCATGAGCGATACTTTCGAAAAATTCTGTAATGCGCATACGATACAAAATCGTGTCTGTGGGGTTGCTTATACATTAAACGATACACAGCCTGTTGTGTGTACGCATATCGGTGACCAGCCGCTTTTCTATCTGGATGAAGAAATCATTGATGAAGATGGTAGCGATTTATTTGATATGGAAGAATTAGGCGAACTTGCCAGAGAAGTTCAAACATTAAAGCAAGAAATTCTAGGTATAGATGCGCCGGAGACTTATGTTGAGGAAAAAACTATGGCTCTTTTCCTTGAGTTTGGCGAAAACATGGACGATATCAACGCCATGATAGATCTTGCCGGGATTCATGACACACAAAATGCAGAGCAGCGTATTGCTGATATAAAAGAATTATTGCAAGAAAGCCGTCTTGCATCTGCTTATTTTAATGTCGCAGAAAAAAACGGCGTAACAATAAAGATGAGCAAACAGGTTGAAACAGCCTCTTATGATCGTCGCAGCGGGACTATTTTACTTTATCCTCATATGGATATAATTGACCAAGCATTACTATTAGCAAGAGAATTGCGCCGCCACTGGCAACATCGCCAAGGGGCGTTGCTTAATCCTTTAAGCTTCTCACCGGAGCACGCTATTTTAGTTAACCGGGCACAGGAAGCTGATATGACTATTTCGATTATTCGCATAGCCTGGGAGCTGCAACTTGCCGGTAAACGTGATGTGTGGGAACGTCTTGAGAAATCTCCAATGGCAGACTTGACCCGCGCTTTTGCACGAGAAGCATTTATAGATTTCCGTACTCTTAATAATGGTGAAGCCAGCACTGCTGTATTCGAAGCATGGTTTTTATCAGAACGCTGTCGTCAAAAAGATAAAGTAATTATTCAGGCAATGCTTGCCGATCAAAATAAATATACAATTGGTGATGAGCAATCGTCTCATCATGTGACTGTGGATTTAATGGTTGCGCTGGGTGAAATGCCGTTCGGCAAAAATTACCTAAGTAAATATGTGCATATCATTACAGATGATCCGATTTTCATGGAAGTAAGGGATCGCTCAAGCGCGAATTTCCTATGGTTTATAAAGTTCGAACGTTCTTTCAAACAAGCGGAACAAGAATTGCAATACGACTCTGACTTATCCACACATGACGTTCGTCATGATCTATATAATCAAGGAAGTCAGGATCGCAACGATGACACGATACCAAGCGCAAACATTATTCAACTCTATGAACATGCTCCGCCCCGTAAACACGATGAAAAACGTGCCGCAAGCGGCCAGAATAATGGAAATGCCGGTGGAAATGTTATCGACATTAGACATTGGTCACGCGGCGAACTCTAGTCGCAAAAATAAAATAGAGTATTTGGGTAAAGGCGGGATCATGGAATATAAATCAGGTCGGCCAAAGATGCGGGTTATTGATTGTCTGAAGGAAGATAATCAAGAGCAGTCTTTTACCTATTTGTCTTTTGATAATCACGACAATGATGATTGTAATGTAGCCAAAGATTCAGGAAAGGATTCCGGGCATAATTTTTTGTTGCATGATCTATCTGCTGAAATTATGGATATTGATTGTTTTTCTGATGCTGATGAAGACGAAAATTTTACAGATAAGGATGTTTTGATCTGGGCATGCAATGTTTTGGAATTTAGTCCAAGTGCCCGCGTAATGATTAAAGAAGCGGTGGCAACAGGCTGGCGCACAGCACTGGAAGATTTAAATGGCGGTGAATACATTATGGATGTAGAAGACCGGCAAATTTTTCTAGGCAATAATGATTTATCCGGCAATGCATTGGTGCGCAGCGAATATTTTTTAAATGGTGTTCTGACAAGTATGATTAAAGTTTTGCGTGATATTTGGCAGGAAAAACGCCATGGTGGATTTGATGAACATTACGCTCCTGAAGATGTGATTTTAATGGAACATGTGCGTGCTGCGGATTTGGATGTGGTGAGCATTCTGGTCGCTTGGGAATTGCGCGAAGCTGGTTATAATGCGGGCTGGCGTCACATTATGGGATCAGATAAAAGCGATATGGCTATGGTTTTTTCAGGCTGTATGGAAGGGAAGAAAGCTGCACAAACAGATCTTCGTCCGGCGTTACTGGCAACATTCAAACAATGGTTCCGTGAAACACAGCGTGTTGATAAATGTGACCGCGATACATTAGAGTATCTCGATGAAGTTCTGGAAACGAATAATTTTATAAATCCGTTTGGCGATAAAAATCCCGGCAAAATGGATGTTGAGAAGCTCTCAAGATTGCCAAATAAACAAGCTTATTTGCAAGGGCAGGGTGCACAAATTCTAAAAGATGAGGTGTTTAGCACAATCCCTTGTGATATCAATAAAGCATATTTGAGACACATCATGGATGATATCGAGACAATAAGGATAAACGGTGTTTCTTTCCATGATTCAGAATTAGCCCGCAAAATTTTCCCTGATATCGTGAAGCTACTATAATATCATAATGTAAGATGAGAACTACCCGTTGAGTGAATTTCGCATTGATGTTCTTCACGTACTTCCGATAAAGCAGCTTCTATATCTACACTATTTCTAACAGCAATTTCCGTAGCCATATGCGCAATAACTGCTTGCCGCGCTAAATAGTCCTGCTTGTTAAGTCTATTACCATCAGTATTTGCCGGACCCATTAAAATACTTTTAGCAACACCCTTAAAAAGATCTTTTGCAGCCTGTTCAAGTGTTTGCTCATTAAGCTCTTCAGTAAAGATATTATGGACAGTATTAAATTTTTGAATAGCGTCAAAAATTCCCTTGTATGGATTTGTATCATCAACGTTAGGTTTTTGAATTATGAGATAGTTAAAAGCGGTTTTTAAATCATGAGCAGTGAACTGTTTTTTATTCCAAAGAGAATTGTCCTTAATAGAATTTTTCCCCTTAATAGAATTTAAGGAATCTACAGTCATCACATCTAAGGGTTTTGCCTTAATTTCAAAGAAATATTTTTTTATACGAAGCGTAGTAAGAGCATCTATCATTTTGTTATTATCCGATTATTTTATATTTATCCGCTTAACAAGATCGCCTGCGCAAGCTAGCGGAGATTCACATTACCCATTATTTTTATTGCTCTGTTCTAAACAAAAACAATAATTTAGTCAAGTTTTCGCCGTATAGGATAAAACTCTGTTGCTTGATTTTTATACAAGGCCATTCCCATTATACACGAAAGCTGAGGGGGTCTTGTTGCTGTTGTGCTGCTACCGCTGCTGGCACGTCTTCTTTCGACTTTGTAGCCTCGTCTGGTAATGGTGCCGTTGCGTCTGCTACTACACCTCTTTGATTAACAGGGCAAGCTCCGTTAGGATCGTCAAAGATGATCGTGGTGCCAACCGAAAGGTTTTTCGCTTCGTCTTTGGTAATCTCATTACGTGCAAGGACCTCGTCTACCTTTGCTATTATTTCTTTATCATCTGTAAGATTGTAATGATCTGCGGTCAGTTTCCAGACTGTATCTCCGGGTTTCATCTTTACCGCAGTTGTTTGTATAGGATCACATTTCTCTACAGTTATTGCAGCATCCCAAATTTCCCCTAAGGGTGACCCTGCCGTTGACATAATATCAACGGGAAGGTTGGAACCCGCACTATTTTCAGGCTTGCCAGGCCATGTAGATATTGTCGTCTTGCCGAATTCATCTGGTTCAATATTAGCACAATGCGCGGTTGTTGTTTCATTTGTTAGTTCGTTTAGCACATCATCAAAGGTTCTCTTGTGCCCGTTAGTACTTAAATCACCTACTTCAGGATGTTTGGGAGCATAAGAGCCTGCTATAACATTTCCAGTTGTATCTAAAGCAGCACCTTTATCACCTAACGGCTGCTCCGATTTCTGGCCCGTTTTTTCAAGTTGTTTTTCGTACTTTTTAATTATATCACTGGTTTCATTGAGCTTAATTTCATTTTGCTTAAGAAGATAAGCTTTAAGTTCATCAAGGCGACTATGGTGCTCAGGGTTAGGATTCTCAAGTTCCTTAAATTCCTTGTTAAGTTTCACAAATTCATCAGTGTTAAAGGCAAGTTCTTTATCTTCATGCAGATTAAATTGCTCAATTTTAGACTTATACTGCCCAACTCCAGAGTGCTCAGCTTTAAATTGAGCAACACCAGTTTCAATTTCACCAATTTTATCTACCAATACTTTAAAGCGATCAACGCTATTTTCAAGGGTCTTAAGTTTCTTTTCAATGATTCCGTCTATTGTAGCATCAGAAATAGATGCTGCCATTTTATATCACCCTGTTTTTTACATTTATCGTTCTATTCTAAACAAAAACAATAATTTAGTCAAGTTTTCGCCGTATAGGATAAAGGCTCATCCGCGGCCACGGTAAGGAGCTGTGCCTTGATCGGGTATCCAAATGCTTTTGGGAGGTTCTCCGGTTTGATAAAACACATCAATGGGGATTCCTCCGCGTGGGAACCAATATCCACCTATACGCAGCCATACAGGCTCTAACAGTTCTATTAAGCGCTGGGCGATTTCCAATGTGCAGTCTTCATGGAATGCTCCATGGTTACGAAAAGATCCTAAAAACAGCTTAAGTGATTTACTTTCCACCAGCCAGTTACCGGGCACGTAATCAATCACAATATGTGCAAAATCCGGTGCTCCGGTTAAAGGGCATAGAGAGGTAAATTCCGGCGCGGTAAACCGCACACAAGCAGGCATATCCGGTTTAGGATTAGGCACGCGCTCTAATGCGGCTTCTTCAGGAGACGCGGGCAGAGCTGTTTTACTTCCCAATTGGGTTAAGTTCTCATAGATGTTTTTACTATCACTCATATTTCTAAACTCCTTTTTTATCGCCCCAGAGCAGGACATGAAGCTGTGGCAAGACTGTTGCTTTATACCAGCGGTCATGAATAACAAACTCGGCAAGCCAGCGTGTGCGATCTAGCACTGTGTCCCGTTCGCGCAAAATATTGTTGCCGTCTTGTGTTTTCCCGCGTTCGTTATCCGGTTGTTCATTAAGTGGCTGTAAGTAAACCGGCAGATCAGGATAGCGGTCAGATGTTGCACGGGCATAAGCGTAATCTTTCTTGTCGCGCACAATAATCTTCAAAACAATATGTGTTTTCTGTTTGCCTTTCATACCATTCTCAACGCAAGAATCCAGTTTAAGCCAATCTGTTTCTATCTCACTACTGGGCGGTTTGGGTGAGAGGGTTAGTACATCCAGCTTACTAAACCATGGGCGCGGCATAGAGCCTTGCGTTTCCAGCGCAAAGCTGTAGTTTTTCTCATGTCCCAGATCAATTAAAGGCTCAAGGGGGTGTATGGCCGGATTACCACCGGATAGTGTAACCAATAAAGGCGTGTCACCGGATAATTCTTCAATACGTGCGAAGATTTCAGTACTGCTCATAGGTAGCCATTGATCGCGGTATTCACTTTCTACGGCGTGTAGTGTGTCGCACCATGCACAGCGGTAATCACATCCGCCTGTGCGTACAAAAACAGTAGGTTGGCCAATTAACGCCCCTTCTCCTTGTATAGTAGGGCCGAATATTTCTGAAACCTTGATACTATCGCGGGGCATGATTTTTGTTTTCTCTTTTAAGGACGATATTCCGCGCAAGTCTTTGGGGTTTCGCGGACGCGCACAGCGCTAACTTCCGGCCATTTCTCTTTGCACCAATCATAAAAATGTTTGGCCAGATGTTCAGAGGTGGTTTTATCATCGCCCAAGACATCGTTAATATGGCGGTGGTCAAAAACATCATCAATATAAGTTTTCAATGCATCTAGCTCGCGGTAATCACGAACAAAGCCAGAAGGACCTAAAGTTGGGCTTTGAAGCTCTACTTCAACAACATAATTATGTCCGTGTAATCGTGCGCAAGGGTGATTTTCAGCCAAGCCAAAGAGCTGATGCGATGCAGAGAAATGATATTCTTTCCAGATCGTAAACATGGTTTTATGCGGCTCCTTTTTTCACAGCATCCGTCCAAAATGTTGGGTCATTATAACAAGTCGGATCATCTATGCCCACCAAGTTTCTTCCATAAAGGGTCCGTTAATTCACTCAGAAATTCTTTGTGAGCAAGGAGTTCTTCGGCACTGGGGGAATGAGTGCGAGGCTCACGATAAGTGCGCCTGGCGGTTAAATTTGTGCCCATGCCGGGCTTATTTCCATCAGAAGATGTTCTCTTGCTTTCTTCATCCATTAAACCAAGACCGCGTTGACGTCCGCCTAAAAGCTCGAGATAAACTTCAGCTAAAAGCTCGGAATCTAAAAGTGCTCCGTGATAAGAACGATTTGAATTATCAATGTCAAAACGCCGACATAGAGCATCCAGATTAGCTGGTGAGCCGGGAAATTTTTGTCGTGCAATAACTAGAGAATCTACAACCCGTTTTTGTTCAACAGGTGGGTGGCCAACTTGCTCTAACTCCCAGTTCAAGAATTTCATATCAAATTCGGCATTATGAGCGATCAGTATTGTATCAGTGCTGATAAAATCCATAAAATCCGTGTAAACCTGGCTAAACACAAGTTTGTCAGCAAGAAATTCATTAGTAATTCCATGCACAGCTACGGCTTCAGGTGGCACATCACGCTCAGGATTAATATATAATTGTATGGTCTTGCCTGTAGGTAAATGATTAACAAGCTCAACAGCTCCGATTTCAATAATCCGGTCGCCTTCAAACGGGTCCATTCCGGTGGTCTCAGTGTCAAATACTATTTCACGCATTGTTTCTCTCATATTTGAATTGATAAGTTGCATTATGGTTGTTGTATGCCAGAAAATGCAAGAGACAATAAAGCAGTTTCATTAGTCAGTATAATAATCAGGATCGCTTCCGGCGCAAAAGAACATATAGCGCTCCTTCTCCGCCGTGATTAGGGCGGGCGGGCTGGATATCCAGTATATAGGAAAAAAGAGGTGACATGCACAGCCATTGCGGTGTCTTTTGTTTCAATACGCCAACATGCTCAATACATTCAAGCAGGTTTTGATTTCCATGACGTGGCTGGCCTTTTCCCGTAACAATAAGAATACAGCGTTTACCCGCATTATGTGCGAAAGGGATATATTCAAGCAAAGCTTGATGTGCTTGTTGTTGGGTCATGCCATGCAAATCCAGACGACCATCTATAGAAATTTGCCCACGTTTTAAACGGCGGCGCGTTTGCTTATCTATATCAGCTAATTTTTCTGGAATTCCTACAGGTGCGGTCTCGATAGTAATGCCATTATCAATGCTAACATCCATGCCCAAAGAAAAATCCCGCAAGTCGGGTGAAGATGTATCAGTTATGCCGGTTCTAGCTTTATCTTTACTTACGTTCTCGCCATTATCAGATTGCTTTTGTTTATTCCGGTATACTTCGTTTTTATTTTCTAACGGAGTAATATCCCGAATAACCGTATCCCATAACGCCTCATCTTCTTGTTTTAGAGGGTCTTTTTTGTTTGTGCCTTTATTTTTACTCTGGCTTTTTTTATAATGATCGGTCATGATGTAGTATAAACTTAATCTTAATTTTACAAATAAAATACTATGTTTTCTTGCTCTAGAAATAAAAAACAATCATACAGATTTCTAAGGAAAATCTTTGTTATATTTACTTTAAGCACGGTTCTTATAACCGGGGCATTGTCTGCAAATGCTCAAGAGTATTTAGATACCAAGATTACATCAAAGGAAAAAGCTGTTTTTGCATTTTTTAGATCAGCGGGAGTTGCACCTGATTATGAATATTGGATCAAATCCAGTAGGATTTATCAGGCATTAAGCGAGAAAAAACAAGAAGAATATCTTATCAAAGAAATGTTACGTTTGGGCCGTGGGTATGGTTTATATGATCTTAATACTGATGTATTGGAACTTAAGGTCCCCATTATTGTGAAATATCATCCAGTCGAGGAAGAGGGGGAAAAGCCATGTCTCACATTCCGCTTTTTTCAGATAAGCGATAAAAAAATTCCAATCTTTGATTTCTCGTTTGGGGAAGATGTTATTTCCCTTATTATTAATCAGCTTGAAATCTTTTCTGATCTGAAATTATCGCAAGAACAAGATGAGGCTGTGCGCTCGAAGATTCCTTATGAATATGACGAATTTGATGCAGAGCTGGAAATTCATGCGCAAGTTTATAAAGCGGATTATAAGCATCCTATTCGTCAGGAAGGCGCACCGACAAGATGGCTGATGATGGGGCGTATTGCTTATCTAAAATGCGTTGTAGATTCTATGTATATGCAGCAAACTCACATCTTATGGGATTATCTTTCTCCATCGTATGAAGAGCAATTTCGTATCAAAAACATGCCTGAAGAAGAAAAATATCCGCATCCTTACGATTTATTCAAATGAATACGGATTGGTATTAATCTAGTTGTAGAGCTTAAAAGCTCTCGCGAACGTGTGTTATAGTAGTTTCACTTTCTTAAAGGAAAGCTGATTTTTCTTGATTTCTTCTCTTTCATTGTCTATGGTCCAACGCGAAGTTGTGGAAGGTCGTCACGTTAAGGCCCTTATGTGAGCCGAACCACGCAACTCCTAAAAGCTATTGATATAAAGGAGATTAATAATGGCAAAAGTAAAAAAGGTATCGGGTTGTATTAACCTGACGATTACGGGTGGTGTTGCTAACCCGTCTCCGCCAGTTGGACCGGCTTTGGGTCAACACGGCGTTAATATTATGGAATTCTGTAAAGCGTTTAACGCTAAAACAGAAGATAGCAAGGGTATTCCTATTCCTGTTGTTATCACTGTTTATGAAGACCGGTCTTTTGATTTCATAACAAAAACACCACCGGCAAGCTACTTCCTTAAAAAAGCAGCTAAAGTAAAAAGTGGTGCGAGTGACCCTAGCCGCGAAACTGTTGGCCAAGTGTGTCGTTCACAAGTTAAAGAAATTGCTGAGAAAAAAATGCAGGATCTGAATGCAAATGACATTAAAGCAGCAATGAAAATTATCGAAGGCTCAGCCCGTTCTATGGGTATCGAAGTCGTGGAGGGTTAGATCAATGGCGCAAAAAACTAAAAAAACAAAAGATTCTGCACAAAAAGTAGATCGTAACAAATTCTACGCTTTGGATGAGGCAATCGCTCTTCTTAAAGACTGTGCTTCAGTGCGTAAATTTGATGAAACAATTGAAGTTGCATTAAATCTTGGTATAGACCCAAAACATACGGATCAGCAAGTGCGCGGTATGGTAACACTTCCAAATGGAACAGGTGCAACTGTGCGTGTGGCTGTGTTTGCTAAAGACGATAAGGCTAAAGAAGCAAAAGCTGCTGGGGCGGATATCGTCGGAGCAGAAGACCTCTTGGAAAAAATTCAGGGAGGTATGCTCGATTTTGATCGTTGTATTGCTACTCCTGACATGATGGGATTAGTTGGGCGTGTTGCTAGAATTTTGGGACCTAAAGGTCTTATGCCAAACCCAAAACTTGGTACAGTAACACCTGACATCGAAAAAGCTGTGAAAGATGCTAAAGGTGGCGCATTGGAATTTCGTGCTGAAAAAGCCGGTATTATCCATGCTCGCGTAGGAAAAGCCTCTTTCACCGATAAGAAGTTAGCTGAAAATGTTGCTGCTTTTATTGAAGCTCTAAAAAAAGCAAAACCTTCAGGTGTAAAAGGAACATATATAGAGAAAGTTTCATTGTCTTCTACAATGGGACCGGGCCTTAAGGTTGATCTTGAAAGCATAAGTGCAGCATAAAAGCTTTTATAGTAATTTCATTTAAGAATAATTAGAGGCGCTTGGGATTTTCTTAAGCGCCTTTTTTAAGTGAAACGACTATATTATGCTACAAGTCTAATTCAACATATACGGGAACATGATCGCTTGGTTTTTCCCAGTCGCGAGCATGTCTGAGAATTTTGTGATCTTTTAAAGCACTTTCCAAAGGTGGGGTTATCCAGACGTGATCTAGTCTGCGCCCACGATTTGACTTCCCCCAGTCACGATTGCGATATGACCACCATGTATAGCATTTCTCTTCAGTAGGAACAAAACGTCGTGCGACATCAATCCAGCCTATAGAAGACTGCATCGCATTGTGTTTTTCAACTTCAATCGGGGTATGAGAGATAACTTTTAAAAGTTGTTTATGGGACCAGACATCATTTTCAAGTGGAGCCGTATTAAAATCTCCGACGGCAATCATTGGTGTGTCACACGTGTAATGCGTTGCAAAGAAATCGCGCATATCATCAATGAAATCAAGCTTATGAGCAAATTTTTTGTTAATGCTACGATCCGGTTCATCACCACCGGCAGGAATGTAAATATTATGGAGCTGAAACTCAGGAAAGCTCACGGCGATATGGCGGCAATCATTTTTTCCCAAGCGTTCAAAAATCCGAGGGTTTTCGAAGGGGCGGCGTGAGATGATTGCTACACCGTTATATCCCTTCATCCCTTTATAATGTAAGTGCTCAAAACCGGCATCAATAAAGGTTTGAGCCGGGAAGTGTTCGTCCGGTGTTTTGGTTTCTTGCAGACAAATAACATCAGCTTTGACCTCATTAATCAGGTCAATAACAAGATTCTGCCGCAGGCGTACGGAGTTAATATTCCAAGTAACAAGACGCATTTTTACGGTTATAGTGGCATGTCGCTTTCGCCAATATTAGCAAGGTCTTCAGGCAAGCCAAGGCCTTTTAGTGCGGATTCGGTTTCTTGTTTGATGCGTTCTTCTTTTGCTTCGTTGGCTGTGTTAATTGCTGCAACAATAAGATCTTCGAGCATTTCTTTTTCTGCTTCCATCAAGCTTTGGTCGATCTCAATGCTTTGTGCATCGCCACTACACGTGATCGTAAGTTTTATTAATCCACCGCCGGAAACGCTTTCAACGGTAAGATCTTTGAGTTTTTCTTGAATCTCCTGAAGCGTTGTTTGAACTTCCTGAGCTTGTTTCATCATTTTTTGCATGTTTAGCATGTTATGACATTCCTTTTTGTTTATCTTTGTTTCATTCTTATTCTTTATTCTGGGAGGTATTATGCACTACATTTATCAGTTTTGCATCCGGGAAAAGCTCTAAAATATTTTCTACAAGCGGGACTTTTGCAATGTCTTGCATTTCCTGCATATGTGTAGCTTCGTCTATGCTGGCTAATGTTGGTGCACCAGAGGCATTAGATAATACTACCATCCATATTTGTCCGGTAATCTCACATAGTGTCTTACGTAGATTTTGGGATAAATCAGGCTGAGCTGTTTCTTCCAAGCGTAATTCTATTTTCCCTTTTGGAGAAGCCCCGTAATTATCATGGTTGAGTTTTACAAAATGTGCCGCGTAGTAAAGCTGGCTGGCTAAAAGCAGCTCATCGTGTTTTTCCAATAGCACTATAACATCTTGCAAGGTTTTTAGCGTTGGCATAGTTTCTGAGTTTGGTTCTGAGTCTGGAACAATTGAAAGCTCTGGCGCTGATTGGGCGCGAATTGTTTCTTGTCCATGTGTGCCGGTTGCCCCAT
>JAGLKS010000219.1 GCA_023140905.1 Alphaproteobacteria bacterium
ATATCACGATTGCTTTTTTGGTGAATTCCTCAAGGTTTTTCTTCACTTTTTCGATGATGGGTCTTTCTGCGGGATTGTAAAGATAGATAACAGAAGTTTCTTTGAAACTTTTGTATTCAGACATATCACCGTAACAAAGATTGACACAATTCAAACCGAATACTTTTAGATTATGATGGGCAATTTGGATGAAAGGCTCGTAATAATCAACGCCGACAATCTCACTATAATCATAATCCCGGCCTGCAAGACATAATATTTTACCTTTACCACAGCCAAGATCATAAAACCCGGCTTTTCTGACATCAATTATTTGAGCAACTTTTTGTAATACGGGGAGCACCTCATTTGTTGCAGAAGCCCGGTATTTTACACCATGCACAAAATTATGCGGGTGCTCTATGAAATCATCTTTGTCCAACCACGAGGACGTGTTTATACCGTTCTCAATGTCAAACACAACATTTTCTTTTATGTGATCTAGTATTTTCCTAGTTCCGCCCTGTTTATACAGAAAATGTGTGTGGCGGAGTTCTCTTTTTAAAGCTTTCATCTCTCATTACCCTATTTTAGGAGTTTTATCCCAGGCATAGTTGAACAATCTTCTGAAACTTTTTGCCCATCTGGGATTGTTGATTATGTTTACGTTTACTTTATCACCGAAGTCTATGAGGGCGAGTCTGTCTCCATAGACATAAAAAGAGTGATCAGTAAAGTAGTTACTTGGGAGTGACTTATACTCGGCAAAATCGTTTGCAAGAAAGAAATCATCTTTTTCCTGAATAAATATTTTGAATGAATAATTATTAGGAAGAGCAGCCATTCTTTTTGCATGCTCATTGTATTTTTCCCGTTCCATCCAGCGTATCCAGTTTCTTTCATCAACATTGGAGACGCAGATTTCATTAAACTGGTCTTTCTTTGTTGACTTGGTTACCATATATACATCGTCCATAAAGTCGCGAAAGCCTTGATTTCCTTCAAGTATGCGAACTTCATTTGTTCTTTTCTTAACGCCGCTTTCTCCCAAGAACTCAATGTCATGCATATCAAAGGCATGGATAATTTTTTTAACTGTCGAGGAGTTTGGTTGGTTGACTCCATTTTCAATACGCGCAATGCCGGTTTGAGACAAGCCAGCATGTTCAGCTAATTCGTCCTGGTTCCAGCCGATTAAAGCGCGAGCTGCACGTATTTGTTCAATAGTGATCATCCGAAATTTCCACTACAATCTTGTGGTTGCTATTAAAATTCTGCATCTGCGAAATATGGCAAATGCTTTTACTTTACATGTGTTATATTTTCGGTTTTCTGAATTGTCCAGTTTTTTTACTGAAAAGTAACAAAATAGTGCATAAAGGCGTGTCAAGCAGGCGTCGGTGTGTTGTAATTGTGTCAACATTATGCACAATACTTTCTAAATACATAAAATCGCCACAATTTATTATGTTAATGGATTTGTTCATTTTTTGATTATGTGGCTTTGTTATTTGAAGAAGGATACTCTGGAAATTTGATGAAGGGCGCGTTAATCTGTAGCCCAATGAAACAGCTCCCGCATTTTGTATAATCAAAGAATGCCTGAGGAATTTTGATAAGGTTAGCAAAAAATGAAAAGCAGACGTTTTAAAATTAATCCCAGAAAGCAAATCAGGGTTAAGTCTAATACAACTTTGTTTATTTTTATCAGTTTTGCCGCCATATTAAGCGTTGTTGTTTTAGGATATATCAGTTTTTCAGATCATGGAGAGACCGCGCCGATTGATGCCGTACAAAAAAATTCTGGAGTAACGCCAACACTACCAATTGAAGAACGGATAAAAAAACAAATTCGTGCCAAGTTACCATCAGATGAAGATGGAATGAATCATCCGGATGCTGTGAAGCTCTATGGGCGCTGGTATACAAAAATTGCCACGGAAGGGATTGCAGAGATTACTTTTATGTCTGATGGTTACGAACTAATCTATGTTGATTCACCCAATAGCCGTGTTCGGAAATATTCCAAGGGACGTTATACATATGATTCTCAAACCGGGTATCTGGGGTTGTTTCCTCAGCGCGATGCGCAGCTCAGCGCATTATATAAGAACGAGGTTTTACGTTATAAGGTGATGACGATGCGTAACTATCAAATGATTGTTTTACAAAAACCGGGAGAGAGCACGTTTTATATGATTGCGCATGAACGGGATTTGGCAGGAAAAAATTATCACCCTTTATTTATGTACGAAGCATATGAAAATGTTCCCGTGCTTGAATTTGAGCCGGTGACCGTAAAGAAAAAGTGACAAGATAATGGAAGGACGACTATATATGAGAGTTAAGCTTATGCATAAAAACATATATAATAAGTGTCATAAGGCAAGTATCACTTTTTTGCTGTCTTTTGCGGCTTTTATGTGCGCCGGTGCCGTGGTTGCTCATCAAGCTTATGCACAAGGGTTTGGTGGTCAGCAAAAACCGTCTTCTGTTTATGTGTCTTCAAAAGACAAAGACGTGCGCATAGGCCAGTCTACAGCGTTTTTTGCAGGATATCGCGATATTCCTATTATGCTGGGCTTGGTCGAAATGGAAGATGCGTCATTTACTTATGATAAGCCTGAGGGTGATATTATTGAAATTGTTGCTCGATTTGATAGTGTAAGTCCTGAACAGGTTCTGCGTTATTATGAAATCGTTTTGCCGCAATTTGGTTGGAATAAAGTGTCTGAAGGCGGCCATTATTACCGTCAGGGTGAATATTTGGACCTTGCGTTTGATAAGTGTGATTCTCAAAGTGTGTTTAAAATCATGATTCATCCCAGCCGCTAAGCGTTTTGTGCTGAATTTATCCGTTCTATGTGGACAATCCCTAATTTGATTCGTTTATGCTCATTGAGAATATTTCAAAAATGATTCACAAAAAACAACGAATCACTTGACAAAGGCGGGTGCTAACGCGTATTAATCTGCCTCTAATCTGGGTTTTGAGAATTTCCAGCTGCGTAGGAGATATACATTGCTGTGTGTTCGAGGTTAGCACAAGGGAATATACTCCTGTGTATAAAACTGGGCATAACACTGTGTAGTTATTTGGATAAAAGATAATAGTTAAAGGTTTGAAAAGGTTTAACAATGGCAAATCATGCATCGGCAAAGAAACGTGTGCGTCGCAATCAAAAGCACGCTGAAGTTAATAAATCACGCCGTAGTCGTATCCGTACCTTTGTAAAGAAGGTTGAGGCTGCAATTTCTGCAAAGGATGCAGACACTGCTAAAGAGGCTCTAAAGGTTGCTCAGCCTGAGCTTCAAAAGGGCGCTGCAAAGGGTATTTTGCACAAAAATGTAGTAGCTCGGAAGCTGTCTCGCCTTAGTGCCCGCATTAAAGCGATTTAGTGTTTTTGAGTATGAAAAGCGCATAAACGCGGTTTAGTAATTAGCTGAAATATCGATATAAAAACGCCTTGAGCCTTGTGTTCTGAGGCGCTTTTGCTGTTCTAAAACAATAAATTGAATAAAAAATTCTTTTTTTCGAATTCATGATTTGTTCTTATTGCCTCATGGTATTTCTTTGGTGTAGTCTATTTTTATCGCTGACAAATTGAAGTGACGTTTTAAGGTTAGACCTCAATATTTTCCGTGTGCCCTGTGGGTGCAGATGTGGAAATTGTTATATTAATCAATTAAAACGGTTTATGTGGACTGTTAGATTGGTGGGGGGAATCTCTAAAGGTTTTGTGTGTATTGGAACCTGGGTTTTAAAGAGAGTCTCAGTGATTGCTGAATTGTTAAAGTTACGTTGTGGATTGATATTACAAGTATATCCACAAAGGGTTTTTGCGACCAAAATTAAGGCATTCACATATAAAAATGTTTGTTTAGAAGACAAAAAATAATTGAGTGTGGATATGTATAGGTAATGTATTGAGTATTTTGTAGGTGGTGTGAGTGGTGATTGAGTGTTTTGTTGAAAATTAGCTATTGGAGAGAAGATATTGATTTTAACGCGAATAAATCCCCGCGCGTAAGCGGGTGGGATGTAGTGCTTCCAGACTAACGAATCTGGACGGGAGAAATCCGCTAATAAATGTAAACTGCAGGCGTAAGCCCGTATAGTTCATGTTGGTGCGCTAATAGATGAAGACTAAAAAACAACCGTGAAGAAACTATAAAATAGAGTGGAGAAGAGAATATGTTTGAAATTTCTGGTAAGCAATCGGCACAGTTAAGCCCAACTACCTCTAACTTGGAGGACACTCCGCTTGAGCCGACTCCTGATATTCAGGCTTTGTGGACAAACGTGCACAGTGATATGCGTGAAGAATTCGGTGAAGCTGTTTTTCGTAGCTGGCTTAAGCCGTTGACTCTGCAGGCATGCTATCATGGCTCATTGGAAGTCTCGGTTCCCACTCGTTTTATGCGCGACTGGATTCAAACTCATTATGCGCAGCGCATTTCTGCTATGTGTAGTGAGAAAAACAGCGAAATCAGGCGAGTACAGATTGTTGTCGTACAGAATGCTATTATGGATGACATGTTTTCTTCTCAAGATAAGAGACAGGTCCCAAGCGGTGTCCGCGAACAAGAAAATTTACGTGCTGCCATTGCCGAGATTTCTTC